>NZ_JBHTVQ010000022.1:0-95773 GCF_042792855.1 Streptomyces sp. NPDC056600 | reverse complement strand
GCGGGCATTCCGCCCGCCGCCCTCCCGCGACCTGCGCTCAGCGGCGCGCCTCGGCCGCGCGCCCGGCTCAGCGGCGCGCCTCGCTCAGCGGCGCGCCCCGCTCAGTGCGCGGCGGCCGGCGCCTGGGGGCCGCGCCCGCGAGCCGCCGGGCCGGTGGTGACGAGCAGACCCGCCACGACCGCGGCGAGCAGCATCGCGCCGACGCCCCACCACAGGGCGTGGGTGAACCCGTGCACCATGGCCTCCTGCGCCAGTCGTGCCGGGCCACCCGGGCCGGGACGGTGCTCGCCCAGGTAGCTGCTGGTGGCCGAGGTGGCGAGGGTGTTGAGCAGGGCCGTGCCGAGCGAGCCGCCCACCTGCTGCGCGGTGTTGACCGTGGCCGAGGTGACGCCGGCGTCCTGCGGCCGGACGCCCGCCGTCGCGGTGGAGAAGACCGGCATGAAGGTCAGTCCCATGCCGAGGCCCAGCAGCAGCATGCCGGGGAGGACGTGCGTCGCGTAGGCGGAGTCGACCTCCAGGAAGGTCAGCCAGCTCAGGCCGGCCGCGCCGAGGACCATGCCCGGGACCATCAGCATCCGCGGCGGGGTGCTCGGCAGCAGGCGCGCCGAGATCTGCGTCGAGCCGATCATGATCGCCGCGGACATCGGCAGGAACGCCAGACCCGTCCGGACGGGGGAGTACCCGAGGATGCCCTGCAGGTAGTAGGTCATGAAGAGGAACACGCCGAACATGCCGATGGTGGCCAGGCCCATGGTGAGGAAGCTGCCCGCGCGGTTGCGGTCGGCGAGCACCCGCAGCGGCAGCAGCGGGGTGGCGGCGCGGGCCTGCCACAGACCGAAGCAGACGAGCAGCAGCGCGCCGCCGATCAGCAGCGTCAGCACCGTGGAGTCGCTCCAGCCCTGGGCCTCGGCCTCCGAGAAGCCGTACACGACGGCGACGAGACCGCCGCAGCCGAGCAGCACGCCGGGCACGTCCAGCCGCGCCTCGCGGTGGCCGGGCCGGTCGTGCAGCAGGACCGTCGCGCCGATCACCGCGATCACGGCGATCGGGATGTTGACGTACAGGCACCAGCGCCAGTCCAGGTACTCGGTGAGGATGCCGCCGAGCAGCAGGCCGATCGCGCCGCCCGCGCCGGCCAGCGCGCCGTAGATGCCGAACGCCTTGCCGCGCTCGCGCGGGTCGGTGAAGGTGGTGGTCATCAGCGAGAGCGCGCTCGGGGCGAGCAGCGCGCCGAACGCGCCCTGCAGGGCGCGGGCCGCGAACAGCATCCCGGACGTCTGGGCCGCTCCGCCGATCGCGGAGGCGACCGCGAAGCCGACCAGGCCGATCACGAAGGTGCGCTTGCGGCCGACCAGGTCGGCGACCCGGCCGCCGAGCAGCAGGAGACCGCCGAAGGCCAGGGTGTAGGCGGTGATCATCCACTGCCGGTTGCCGTCGGATATCTCCAGCGCCTTCTGCGCCGAGGGCATCGCGATGTTCACGATGGTGGCGTCGAGCACCACCATCAGCTGGGCCAGGGCGATGACCACCAGGCCCCACCAGCGGCGGGGGTCGGGCGCGTCGTCGACGCCGCCGGGGGCGGCGGGCGACGCGGTCCGTGTCGCTCCCTTGGAAGCGGGGAATGAGGGTTCGCTCATGGCGAGGACGTCGCTCCTTCGAGGGAATTCATCAGTTCAGCAGATCATCAGTAGTGCTGAACATCAGTGAAGGATACGCTCATTCCCATGAAGGACGCGCCTCTTTTGTCGCAGCGCCTCGGCTACCTGCTGAAGCAGGCCCAGGGCCGCCTGTCCGCCGAGCTGGGGGAGGCGCTGGCGCCGTTCCGCCTCCACCCGCGTGAGCTGGCGGTCCTCGCCGTCATCCACGAGTCGGCGGAGCAGCCTTCGCAGATGGAGCTCGCCGAGTGGATCTGCCTGGACCGCACCAGCATGGTCGGCGCGATCGACTCCCTGGAGCGCAACGGGTACGTGGAGCGGCGCCGCAGCGACCTGGACCGGCGGCGCAACGTCATCACCCTCACGCCGGAGGGCGAACGGTGCCTGGCCGAGGCCGAACGGGCGCGTGAACGGGTGGAGCGTTCCTTCCTCGCCCCGCTCGACCCGCAGGCCGCGGCCGCTCTGGTCGACGCCCTCGCCACCCTGCTCGACACCCACGGCGCCGGCCCGATGGGCCACCGGAACTGCCCCTCGTGACTGGTCCGCACCCGCAGGCCGCGCCGCTCGGGACGGCGCCGTCCCGCCAGGCGCGTGAACTCGTGGGCGGGCTGCCGGAGTTGGGCTGGAGGCGGGGCGCGGTCCGGGCGGTGTCCGCACCCGCCTGCCGCGCGGGACGCTCACGGACGGCTCCCCGCGGTCACGGCACCCGTGAGCCCTCCCTTTCACCCGAACGGGCATGATCCGCGCCACATTCGACGGGGCGGCCCGCGCCTGGGGCCCGGCAGGCCCCGGGGACAGCGAGGGGAAGGGTGCGGAGGAGGGGGCGCGAATGGGCCGACCGTGGCGCGGAAGGCCGCACTGACCTGCGGCTTTGTACGCACCGTGCGCGACACGGCACCCTTGGGTTTGACGTGCTCGGCACGCCGGGTACTCTCTTCCGCCCGATTGGCCAGGCTCGTCTGCCGTATGGCACACTAGCCAAGTTGCTCGGTCGAGTGTTGATGTCGCACGTCTCCCGCCGGGAGGACCGGAAGCGAGTCCCACAGTACTCGTCAGCCCCATGCGGGCTGGAAGTACGGGAATCTTCCGGGAAGTGTCGGCGCAGCTCCGGCCAGGCACCCGGTGGGCCTTCCGCTCCCGGTTCCGCGGCAGCGAGCCGCACTCCCATCACCATCTGGTAGGGACTTCCGATTCGTTCGGGACTTCGTATCGACGGGAGCGCGACACGCCCGACCGCGTGGGTCGGCGAAGAGGGTCCAGCAAACCCACTGGGTTCCAGAGCGTTACTAGAGACAGGACTACTGAGTAGCCATGGCGGGACAGAAGATCCGCATCCGGCTCAAGGCCTACGACCACGAGGTCATCGACTCTTCGGCGAAGAAGATCGTCGAGACGGTGACTCGCACTGGTGCGTCGGTCGCGGGCCCGGTGCCGCTGCCCACTGAGAAGAACGTGTACTGCGTCATCAAGTCGCCGCACAAGTACAAGGACTCGCGCGAGCACTTCGAGATGCGCACGCACAAGCGCCTGATCGACATTCTCGACCCGACTCCGAAGACCGTTGACTCCCTGATGCGACTCGACCTCCCGGCCGGTGTCGACATCGAGATCAAGCTCTGAAGGCCGGTGATCTGAGAATGGCTAAGCAGATCAAGGGCATCCTGGGCGAGAAGCTCGGCATGACGCAGGTGTGGGACGCGAACAACCGCGTCGTCCCGGTCACCGTCGTCAAGGCCGGCCCGAACGTCGTGACCCAGGTCCGTACGAACGACACCGACGGCTACGAGTCGGTCCAGATCGCCTTCGGCGAGATCGACCCGCGCAAGGTGAACAAGCCCCTCAAGGGCCACTTCTCCAAGGCCGACGTCACTCCCCGCCGCCACCTCGTCGAGATCCGTACCTCGGACGCTTCCGAGTACACCCTCGGCCAGGAGATCACCGCTGAGGTGTTCGAGGCCGGCATCAAGGTCGACGTGACCGGCAAGAGCAAGGGCAAGGGCTTCGCCGGTGTCATGAAGCGTCACAACTTCCGTGGCGGCAAGGCCTCGCACGGTGCCCACCGCGTGCACCGCAAGCCGGGTTCGATCGGTGGCTGCGCCACCCCGGGCCGCGTCTTCAAGGGCATGCGCATGGCTGGCCGTATGGGCAACGAGCGCGTGACCACCCAGAACCTGACCGTCCACGCCGTTGACGCGGAGAAGGGTCTGCTGCTCATCAAGGGCGCGGTTCCCGGTCCGAACGGCGGCCTCGTCCTGGTCCGCACCGCGGCCAAGGGGGCCTGAGGTAATGAGCACTGTTGACATCCTTTCGCCGGCGGGCGACAAGGCCGGTACCGTCGAGCTCCCCTCGGAGATCTTCGACGCCAAGGTCAGCGTTCCGCTGATCCACCAGGTCGTCGTCGCGCAGCTGGCCGCGGCCCGTCAGGGCACGCACAAGACCAAGACCCGCGCCGAGGTCCGTGGTGGTGGCCGCAAGCCTTACCGCCAGAAGGGCACCGGTCGCGCCCGTCAGGGTTCGACCCGCGCGCCTCAGTTCGCCGGTGGTGGCGTCGTGCACGGTCCCGTGCCGCGTGACTACTCGCAGCGGACCCCCAAGAAGATGAAGGCCGCCGCCCTGCGTGGCGCCCTCACCGACCGGGCGCGTCACAACCGCATCCACGTCGTCTCCGGCGTGGTCGAGGGTGCCGCCTCCACGAAGGCCGCCAAGTCGCTGTTCGGCAAGATCTCGGAGCGCAAGAACCTGCTCCTGGTCGTCGACCGCGCCGACGAGGCCGCGTGGCTGTCCGCCCGCAACCTGCCCCAGGTCCACATCCTGGAGCCGGGCCAGCTGAACACGTACGACGTTCTCGTCTCGGACGACGTGGTCTTCACCAAGGCCGCTTTCGAGTCCTTCGTGTCCGGCGGCCAGGCCGTCACCGAAGGGAGCGAGGCCTGATGGCTACGCGTCACCCGAGCATCGCCTCCAAGGCTGCGAAGGCCGCCAAGGCCGCGCGCGTCGCCAAGGCGCGCCGCCACGCCGCCGAGGGCAAGAACACCGTCGTCACCCCGGCCAGCAAGTCGTACACGGACCCCCGTGACGTGCTGCTGAAGCCGGTCGTGTCGGAGAAGAGCTACGCGCTCATCGACGAGAACAAGTACACGTTCCTCGTCGACACGCGGGCCAACAAGACCCAGATCAAGCAGGCCGTGCAGTCGGTCTTCTCGGTCAAGGTCACCGGGGTCAACACGATCAACCGCCAGGGCAAGCGCAAGCGGACCCGCACCGGGTTCGGCAAGCGTCCCGACACCAAGCGCGCGATCGTAACCCTCGCTGAGGGCGACCGTATCGACATCTTCGGCGGTCCGACCGCCTGACGGCGGTCGGAATCGTCCAGATTTCGGATTACTTCCGAGGACTGAGAGACAATGGGTATCCGCAAGTACAAGCCGACGACTCCGGGCCGTCGTGGCTCCAGCGTCGCCGACTTCGTCGAGGTCACGCGGTCCACGCCGGAGAAGTCGCTGGTCCGCCCGCTGCACAGCAAGGGCGGCCGTAACAACGCCGGTCGTGTGACCGTTCGCCACCAGGGTGGTGGCCACAAGCGCGCCTACCGCGTGATCGACTTCCGTCGTCACGACAAGGACGGCGTGCCCGCGAAGGTCGCGCACATCGAGTACGACCCCAACCGCACCGCGCGCATCGCGCTGCTGCACTACGCGGACGGCGAGAAGCGCTACATCCTCGCCCCGCGCAACCTGCAGCAGGGTGACCGCGTCGAGAACGGTCCCGGGGCCGACATCAAGCCGGGCAACAACCTGGCGATCCGCAACATCCCGGTCGGTACCACGATCCACGCGATCGAGCTCCGTCCGGGCGGCGGCGCCAAGTTCGCCCGCTCCGCCGGTACCTCCGTGCAGCTGCTCGCGAAGGAGGGCTCGATGGCCCACCTCCGCATGCCTTCCGGTGAGATCCGCCTGGTCGACGTGCGCTGCCGCGCGACCATCGGCGAGGTCGGCAACGCCGAGCAGAGCAACATCAACTGGGGCAAGGCCGGCCGCAAGCGGTGGCTGGGCGTTCGCCCGACCGTCCGTGGTGTCGTCATGAACCCGGTCGACCACCCGCACGGTGGTGGTGAAGGCCGTACCTCCGGTGGCCGTCACCCCGTCTCCCCGTGGGGCAAGAAGGAAGGTCGTACTCGTTCGCCCAAGAAGGCGTCGAACAAGTACATCGTCCGCCGCCGCAAGACGAACAAGAAGCGCTAGGAGCGGGTTTAGATGCCGCGTAGTCTCAAGAAGGGGCCCTTCGTCGACGACCACCTCATGAAGAAGGTGGATGTCCAGAACGAAGCCGGCACCAAGAACGTCATCAAGACCTGGTCCCGTCGCTCGATGATCGTCCCGGCCATGCTCGGCCACACGATCGCGGTGCACAACGGCAAGACCCACATCCCGGTGTTTGTCACCGAGTCCATGGTCGGCCACAAGCTCGGCGAGTTCTCGCCGACGCGCACCTTCCGGGGTCACGTCAAGGACGACCGGAAGTCGAAGCGCCGCTAAGCGGGGCTGTGAAAGACCATGACAGACACTGAAGGGACAACCATGGAAGCCAGGGCCCAGGCGCGGTACATCCGCGTCACGCCCATGAAGGCCCGCCGCGTGGTGGACCTTATCCGTGGCATGGATGCCACGGAGGCTCAGGCGGTCCTGCGTTTCGCCCCGCAGGCCGCGAGCGTGCCGGTCGGCAAGGTGCTGGACAGCGCCATCGCCAACGCCGCGCACAACTACGACCACACCGATTCGTCGAGCCTGTACGTCTCCGAGGCGTACGTCGACGAGGGCCCGACCCTGAAGCGGTTCCGTCCGCGCGCCCAGGGCCGCGCCTACCGGATCCGCAAGCGGACCAGCCACATCACCGTGGTCGTCAGCAGCAAGGAAGGAACCCGGTAATGGGCCAGAAGGTTAACCCGCATGGGTTCCGGCTCGGTGTCACGACCGACTTCAAGTCGCGTTGGTACGCCGACAAGCTGTACAAGGACTACGTCAAGGAAGACGTCGCCATCCGTCGGATGATGACGTCCGGCATGGAGCGCGCCGGCATCTCCAAGGTCGAGATCGAGCGCACCCGTGACCGCGTGCGTGTGGACATCCACACCGCTCGTCCGGGCATCGTCATCGGCCGCCGTGGCGCCGAGGCCGACCGCATCCGCGGTGACCTCGAGAAGCTCACCGGCAAGCAGGTCCAGCTGAACATCCTCGAGGTCAAGAACCCCGAGACGGACGCTCAGCTCGTGGCCCAGGCCGTCGCCGAGCAGCTCTCCTCCCGCGTCTCCTTCCGTCGCGCCATGCGTAAGAGCATGCAGTCGGCGATGAAGGCCGGGGCCAAGGGCATCAAGATCCAGTGTGGCGGTCGTCTCGGCGGCGCCGAGATGTCCCGCTCGGAGTTCTACCGCGAGGGCCGCGTGCCCCTGCACACGCTCCGCGCGAACGTCGACTACGGCTTCTTCGAGGCCAAGACGACCTTCGGCCGCATCGGCGTGAAGGTCTGGATCTACAAGGGCGACGTCAAGAACATCGCCGAGGTCCGCGCCGAGAACGCCGCCGCCCGTGCCGGCAACCGCCCGGCCCGTGGTGGCAACGACCGCCCGGCCGGCCGTGGTGGCCGCGGTGGCGAGCGTGGCGGTCGCGGTCGCAAGCCCCAGCAGTCGGCGCCCGCCGCCGAGGCCCGCACGGCCGAGGCTCCTGCCGCCGCCGCTGCCGAGCCGAGCTCTGCCGGAAAGGAGAGCTGACCCATGCTGATCCCGCGTAGGGTCAAGCACCGCAAGCAGCACCACCCCAAGCGCCGCGGTATGGCCAAGGGCGGTACGACTGTTGCGTTCGGCGAGTACGGCATTCAGGCCATGACGCCGGCGTACGTCACCAACCGTCAGATCGAGGCCGCTCGTATCGCGATGACCCGCCACATCAAGCGTGGCGGCAAGGTCTGGATCAACATCTACCCGGACCGCCCCCTCACCAAGAAGCCTGCCGAGACCCGCATGGGTTCCGGTAAGGGTTCTCCGGAGTGGTGGGTCGCGAACGTGCACCCGGGTCGGGTCATGTTCGAGCTGTCTTACCCCAACGAGAAGATCGCCCGTGAGGCGCTTACTCGCGCGGCCCACAAGCTGCCGATGAAGTGCCGGATCGTCAAGCGCGAGGCAGGTGAAGCGTGATGTCGGTCGGTACCAAGGCGTCCGAGCTGCGCGAGCTGGGCAACGAGGAGCTTCTCGCGAAGCTCCGCGAGGCCAAGGAAGAACTGTTCAACCTCCGCTTCCAGGCGGCGACCGGACAGCTCGAGAACCACGGCCGTCTGAAGGCGGTCCGCAAGGACATCGCCCGGGTCTACACCCTCATGCGTGAGCGTGAGCTCGGCATCGAGTCGGTGGAGAACGCATGAGCGAGAACAACGTGACTGAGCAGAAGACCGAGCGCAACGCACGCAAGACCCGTGAGGGTCTGGTCGTCAGCGACAAGATGGACAAGACCGTCGTCGTCGCCGTCGAGGACCACGTGAAGCACGCGCTGTACGGCAAGGTCATCCGCCGTACGAACAAGCTCAAGGCGCATGACGAGCAGAACGCTGCCGGCATCGGCGACCGCGTCCTCCTGATGGAGACCCGGAAGCTGTCCTCCAGCAAGCACTGGCGCGTCATCGAGATCCTCGAGAAGGCGAAGTAACAAGCCGGGGCCCTGCCCCAGCTGACCGGCCGGGGGGCCACCTCGCCCCCCGGCCCGGTTCCTCGCCTCTTCAGGCCAAGTAAATTCCCGCGGGGGTCTCCCGCGGGTGAGTTCCGCCAGGCTCTCCGGCTCTGCTCCGGAGGGAACCGGCAGACGATCAGGAGATAGACGTGATCCAGCAGGAGTCGCGACTGCGTGTCGCCGACAACACTGGTGCGAAGGAAATCCTTTGCATCCGTGTGCTCGGTGGCTCCGGTCGCCGCTACGCGGGCATCGGTGACGTCATCGTCGCCACCGTCAAGGACGCGATCCCCGGTGGCAACGTGAAGAAGGGTGACGTCGTCAAGGCCGTCATCGTTCGCACCGTCAAGGAGCGCCGCCGCCAGGACGGCTCGTACATCCGCTTCGACGAGAACGCCGCCGTCATTCTGAAGAACGACGGCGACCCTCGCGGCACCCGTATCTTCGGCCCGGTCGGCCGTGAGCTGCGCGAGAAGAAGTTCATGAAGATCATCTCCCTCGCGCCGGAGGTGCTGTGAGCATGAAGATCAAGAAGGGCGACCTGGTCCAGGTCATCACCGGCAAGGACAAGGGCAAGCAGGGCAAGGTCGTCACGGCCTTCCCCCGCGAGAACCGCGTCCTGGTCGAGGGTGTCAACCGGGTCAAGAAGCACACGAAGGCCGGCCCGAACCAGGCCGGCGGCATCGTGACCGTCGAGGCTCCCGTCCACGTGAGCAACGTTCAGCTCGTCGTGGAGAAGGACGGCCAGAAGGTCGTGACCCGCGTCGGTTACCGCTTCGACGAGAACGGCAACAAGATCCGCGTTGCCAAGCGGACGGGTGAGGACATCTGATGGCTACCACCACTCCGCGTCTCAAGACGAAGTACCGCGAGGAGATCGCGGGCAAGCTGCGTGACGAGTTCAAGTACGAGAACGTCATGCAGGTTCCCGGCCTCGTCAAGATCGTGGTCAACATGGGTGTGGGCGACGCCGCCCGCGACTCCAAGCTGATCGACGGCGCCATTCGCGACCTCACCACGATCACCGGTCAGAAGCCGGCCGTCACCAAGGCCCGCAAGTCCATCGCGCAGTTCAAGCTGCGTGAGGGTCAGCCGATCGGTGCCCACGTCACGCTCCGTGGCGACCGCATGTGGGAGTTCCTGGACCGCACCCTGTCGCTCGCGCTCCCGCGCATCCGCGACTTCCGTGGTCTGTCCCCCAAGCAGTTCGACGGCCGTGGCAACTACACCTTCGGTCTCACGGAGCAGGTCATGTTCCACGAGATCGACCAGGACAAGATCGACCGCACCCGAGGCATGGACATCACCGTGGTGACCACGGCTGCCAACGACGCTGAGGGCCGTGCGCTCCTCCGTCACCTCGGCTTCCCGTTCAAGGAGGCGTGAGCGAGATGGCGAAGAAGGCTCTGATCGCGAAGGCTGCTCGCAAGCCCAAGTTCGGTGTGCGCGCGTACACCCGCTGCCAGCGCTGCGGCCGTCCGCACTCCGTGTACCGCAAGTTCGGCCTCTGCCGCGTGTGCCTCCGTGAGATGGCTCACCGTGGCGAGCTGCCGGGCGTGACCAAGAGCTCCTGGTAATCCCCCTTTTGGGGTTCCCAGGCTCTCGGTAAGCAGGCCGGTCCGGCAGGCGACCCGCCACACATGGCTTAGGCTGGTGTGGTTGGGCGCTTGCCGTGCCCGGCCGTCCGCGGGGCACGGTCCCGCTCAATGACGCTTACTACGCCGTAGGTCCACCGCGCCGCACCCGTCCCGTCTCGGATCGGGGAGAGGGATGGCGCACCAGGAAACCCCGGCGAGAGAGGCCTAAGGCCAATTCATGACCATGACTGATCCGATCGCAGACATGCTCACGCGTCTGCGTAACGCGAACTCGGCATACCACGACACGGTGTCGATGCCGCACTCCAAGATCAAGTCGCACATCGCGGAGATCCTCCAGCAGGAGGGCTTCATCACCGGCTGGAAGACCGAGGACGCCGAGGTCGGCAAGAACCTCGTCCTCGAGCTGAAGTTCGGCCCGAACCGCGAGCGCTCCATCGCGGGCATCAAGCGGATCTCCAAGCCCGGTCTCCGGGTGTACGCGAAGTCCACCAACCTGCCCAAGGTCCTCGGCGGCCTCGGCGTGGCGATCATCTCCACGTCGCACGGTCTCCTGACCGACAAGCAGGCCGGCAAGAAGGGCGTGGGTGGGGAAGTCCTCGCCTACGTCTGGTAACGGAAGGGAACGAGATACAGCTATGTCGCGTATCGGCAAGCTCCCCATCGCGGTTCCCGCCGGCGTGGACGTCACCATCGACGGCCGTACGGTCACGGTCAAGGGCCCCAAGGGCACTCTGACCCACACCGTCGTGGCGCCGATCGAGATCGTCACGGGCGAGGACGGCACCCTCCAGGTGACCCGCCCCAACGACGAGCGTCAGAACAAGGCCCTGCACGGCCTGTCCCGCACGCTGGTGGCGAACATGATCACCGGCGTGACCCAGGGTTACGTGAAGAAGCTCGAGATCAGCGGTGTCGGTTACCGCGTGGCGGCCAAGGGCTCGAACCTCGAGTTCGCGCTCGGCTACTCGCACCCGATCACCGTCGAGGCGCCCGAGGGCATCACCTTCAAGGTGGAGACCCCCACCCGCTTCCAGGTCGAGGGCATCGACAAGCAGAAGGTCGGCGAGGTCGCGGCGAACATCCGCAAGCTGCGCAAGCCCGACCCGTACAAGGCCAAGGGCGTCAAGTACGAGGGCGAAGTCATCCGCCGCAAGGTCGGAAAGGCGGGTAAGTAACCCATGGCATACGGGCAGAAGATCCTGAAGGGCGACGCCTACAAGCGCGCCGCCATCAAGCGCCGGCACATCCGGATCCGGAAGAACATCTCCGGTGACGCCGAGCGACCCCGTCTCGTCGTGACCCGTTCGAACCGCCACATCGTGGCCCAGGTGATCGACGACATCAAGGGTCACACCCTGGCGTCGGCGTCCACCCTGGACGCTTCGATCCGCGGTGGCGAGGGCGACAAGTCCGCGCAGGCCGGTCAGGTCGGCGCCCTGGTCGCCGAGCGCGCCAAGGCCGCGGGCGTCGAGGCCGTCGTGTTCGACCGTGGTGGCAACAGGTACGCGGGGCGCATCGCCGCCCTGGCGGACGCCGCCCGCGAAGCCGGTCTCAAGTTCTGAGCCGGTTCCGTAGCGAAGCTAGCGGAAACAGAGAGAGGTAATTCCAATGGCTGGACCCCAGCGCCGCGGTAGCGGTGCCGGTGGCGGCGAGCGGCGGGACCGGAAGGGCCGTGACGGCGGCGCAGCTGCCGCCGAGAAGACCGCTTACGTTGAGCGCGTTGTCGCGATCAACCGTGTCGCCAAGGTTGTGAAGGGTGGTCGTCGCTTCAGCTTCACCGCGCTGGTCGTGGTGGGCGACGGTGACGGCACCGTGGGCGTCGGTTACGGCAAGGCCAAGGAGGTGCCGGCCGCCATCGCCAAGGGCGTTGAGGAGGCCAAGAAGCACTTCTTCAAGGTCCCCCGTATCCAGGGCACCATCCCGCACCCGATCACGGGTGAGAAGGCTGCCGGCGTCGTGCTGCTCAAGCCCGCGTCCCCGGGTACCGGTGTTATCGCCGGTGGTCCGGTGCGTGCCGTGCTCGAGTGCGCCGGTATCCACGACGTGCTGTCGAAGTCCCTCGGCTCGTCCAACGCGATCAACATCGTGCACGCGACCGTGGAGGCCCTCAAGGGTCTGCAGCGCCCCGAGGAGATCGCGGCCCGCCGTGGTCTGCCCCTCGAGGACGTCGCCCCCGCGGCTCTCCTGCGTGCGCGTGCCGGGGCTGGTGCTGCGTAATGGCACAGCTCAAGATCACTCAGGTTAAGTCGTACATCGGCAGCAAGCAGAACCACCGCGACACCCTGCGTTCCCTTGGTCTCAAGGGCATCAACACGCAGGTCGTCAAGGAGGACCGCCCCGAGTTCCGCGGCATGGTGCACACCGTCCGCCACCTCGTGACGGTCGAGGAGGTCGACTGATCATGGCGGAGCAGAACCCGCTCAAGATCCACAACCTCCGTCCCGCCCCGGGCGCCAAGACCGCCAAGACCCGTGTGGGTCGTGGTGAGGCGTCGAAGGGTAAGACGGCCGGTCGTGGTACCAAGGGCACGAAGGCCCGTTACCAGGTTCCGGAGCGCTTCGAGGGTGGCCAGATGCCCCTCCACATGCGTCTCCCGAAGCTGAAGGGCTTCAAGAACCCCTTCAAGACCGAGTTCCAGGTCGTGAACCTGGACAAGCTCGCCGCCCTCTACCCCGAGGGTGGGGAGGTCACCGTTGCCGACCTGGTCGACAAGGGTGCCGTCCGCAAGAACCAGCTCGTCAAGGTCCTCGGCCAGGGCGAGATCTCCGTGGCGCTGCAGGTGACGGTCGACGCCGTCTCCGGCTCCGCCAAGGAGAAGATCACCGCCGCCGGCGGTACGGTCACCGAGCTCGTCTGACGAGTTCCGGACGGGCCGACGTCGTAAAGATGTCCGGCTGATGTCCATGTGACCAGAGCGTTCCCGACCGGGGATGCCCCACAAATGGGGTATCCCCGGTTGGTCGTTCCTAAGGGGTTGGTGTCGCCGGTAAGGTGACCTCCACTGCCACCCTTCGACCAGTGCACCCGTACGGCGCACCGGGCACTCGAAGCGGCGGCTACCCGTTACATCGTTTGGTATTTGTCGATCCTCAAGACCGTCACCCTTGACGCAGTTGCGCGGGGGTCGCAGGAGGCACCGTGCTCACCGCGTTCGCCCGGGCGTTCAAGACGCCCGACCTGCGCAAGAAGCTGCTCTTCACGCTCGGCATCATCGTCGTCTACCGCGTCGGTACGCACGTGCCGATTCCTGGCGTGAACTATCAGAACGTCCAGATCTGTGTGGAGCAGGCGGCCGGCAAGTCGGCCGGGCTCTTCGGTCTGGTCAACATGTTCAGCGGTGGTGCGCTGCTGCAGATCACGATCTTCGCGCTCGGCATCATGCCGTACATCACGGCGAGCATCATTCTGCAGCTGCTGACCGTCGTGATTCCGCGGCTCGAGGCCCTCAAGAAGGAGGGCCAGTCCGGCACGGCGAAGATCACGCAGTACACCCGTTACCTGACGATCGCGCTGGCCGTGCTGCAGGGCACCGGCCTGGTCGCGACGGCCCGCAGCGGCGCGCTCTTCAGCGGCTGCTCCGTCTCCGGCCAGATCGTCCCGGACCGCTCGATCTTCACCACCGTCATCATGGTCCTCACCATGACCGCCGGCACCGCCGTCGTCATGTGGCTCGGCGAGCTCGTCACCGACCGCGGCATCGGCAACGGCATGTCGATCCTGATGTTCATCTCGATCGCCGCCACCTTCCCCGCGGCCCTCTGGGCCATCAAGGAGCAGGGCTCGCTGGCCGACGGCTGGATCGAGTTCGGCACCGTGCTGCTGGTCGGCTTCGTCATGGTCGGCCTGGTGGTCTTCGTCGAGCAGGCGCAGCGCCGGATCCCCGTCCAGTACGCGAAGCGCATGATCGGCCGTCGTTCCTACGGCGGGACCTCGACGTACATCCCGCTCAAGGTGAACCAGGCCGGTGTGATCCCGGTCATCTTCGCCTCGTCGCTGCTCTACATCCCGGCGCTGGTGGCGCAGTTCTCCAGCGGCAACTCCGGCTGGAAGAGCTGGATCCAGGCTCACCTGGTGACGGGTAATGACCCGATTTACATCTCCCTGTACTTCCTGCTGATCGTCTTCTTCGCGTTCTTCTACGTGGCCATCACCTTCAACCCCGAAGAAGTGGCCGACAACATGAAGAAGTATGGTGGGTTCATCCCGGGCATCCGGGCTGGCCGACCGACCGCTGAGTACTTGAGCTACGTGCTCAACCGGATCACCTGGCCGGGTTCGCTGTACCTGGGTCTGATCGCTCTCGTGCCGACGATGGCGTTGGTTGGTTTCGGGGCAAACCAGAACTTCCCGTTCGGTGGCACCAGCATCCTGATCATCGTGGGTGTGGGCCTCGAGACGGTGAAGCAGATCGAGAGCCAGCTCCAGCAGCGCAATTACGAAGGGTTCCTCCGCTGATGCGAATCGTCCTCGTCGGGCCGCCTGGTGCTGGCAAGGGAACGCAGGCCGCGTTCCTGGCCAAGAACCTCTCCATCCCGCACATCTCCACGGGCGACCTGTTCCGGGCCAACATCGGCCAGCAGACGGAGCTGGGCAAGCTGGCGAAGTCGTACATGGACAAGGGCGAGCTGGTACCGGACGAGGTCACCATCGCGATGGCCAAGGACCGCATGGAGCAGGCGGACGCCGCGCACGGCTTCCTCCTCGACGGCTTCCCGCGCAACGTCTCGCAGGCCGAGGCGCTGGACGGGATGCTCTCCGAGAGCGGTATGAAGCTGGACGCGGTGCTGGACCTCGAGGTTCCCGAGGACGAGATCGTGAAGCGGATCGCCGGCCGGCGCATCTGCCGCAAGGACTCGGCGCACGTCTTCCACGCCACCTACAACCCGCCGAAGGCCGAGGGCGTCTGCGACGTCTGCGGCGGCGAGCTGTACCAGCGGGACGACGACACCGAGGACACGGTGCGCAAGCGCCTGGAGGTCTACCACACCCAGACCGAGCCGATCATCGACTACTACCGGGCGCAGGACCTGGTCGTGACGATCGAGGCGCTCGGCAAGGTGGACGAGGTCACGGCGCGGGCGATGTCCGCGCTGAAGGCCGGCGAGTAGCCACACCCCGTATCTCCGCACAGGACCGCGGCTCCCCTCCCGGGGGGGCCGCGGTCCTGTGTCGTGCGGGGCCGCGCCGGGCGGCGTGGGCTCCCGCCGGGTGGTCCGCCGGGTGGTCCGCCCGGTGCGCTCCGTGCGCGCGCGGGACCGGGCTGTCACGGCCGGTGTGGGGAACACGTATCGTTGGTGGTGTACGTACAGGACGGAAAAACGTCGGTCCCGGCGGAGAAAGGCCCGTAGCGCTCATGGTGCAGATCAAGACCCCGGAGCAGATCGCCAAGATGCGCGAGGCGGGGCTTGTCGTCGCCGCCGTGCACGCGGCCACCCGGGAGGCCGCGGTCCCCGGCTCCACCACGCGGGACCTGGACGAGGTGGCCCGCAAGGTCCTCGCCGAGCACGGCGCCAAGTCCAACTTCCTCGGCTACGGCGGCTTCCCCGCGACGATCTGCACCTCGGTCAACGAGGTCGTCGTCCACGGAATCCCGTCCGACGAGGTGGTCCTCAAGGACGGCGACGTCATCTCCATCGACGCCGGCGCGATCATCGACGGCTGGCACGCGGACGCCGCGTACACCTGCTTCGTGGGCTCCGGGCACCTCCCCGAGCTGCACGAGCTCTCCCGGGTGACCGAGGAGTCGATGTGGGCGGGCATCGCCGCGATGAAGCAGGGCAACCGGCTGGTCGACATCTCCCGCGCCGTCGAGACCTACATCCGCCGCCAGCCCAAGCCGGGCGGCGGCAAGTACGGCATCGTCGAGGACTACGGCGGCCACGGCATCGGCACCGAGATGCACATGGACCCGCATCTGCTGAACTACGTCGAGCGGCGCCGCGGCAAGGGTCCCAAGCTGGTCACCGGCTTCTGCCTGGCCATCGAGCCGATGGTCTCGCTGGGCACGCCGAAGACCAAGGTGCTGGCCGACGACTGGACCGTGATCACCACGGACGGCACCTGGTCCTCGCACTGGGAGCACTCGGTGGCGCTCACCGAGCAGGGCCCGCTGGTCCTCACCGCCCCCGACGCCGGCCGCGCCAAGCTGGCCGAGCTCGGCATCACGGCGGCCCCGGATCCGCTGGCCTCCTGACGGCGGCACGCCCGGCGGCCCCACCCGTCACCCGTCACCCGTTCCGACCGCCACCCCTGTCCCGCGGCGCCGCAAGGCCGCCCGGGCGGGGGTGCGGCGCTGTCCCGGCGCTCCTCAGGCGCTGCCCGGGGCTTCCCGGGGCTTCCCGGGGCTTCCCGGGGCTTTCGGGCGTGTGCGGAGAGCGCGCCGAGGGCGTGCGATGCGTTTCGTCCGGCCGATCGGGCATAAGGATCACGCGGATGGGGCATTCTTCCCCGATTCGTATTTCGGGATGCCCTGACGTAGACTGACTCGTCGGCTCCCGTGCACCCGCATGTCTGTATGCGGTTCGCACAGAGTCGATCAAGGTAGTCGATTCGAAGGGCGAAGCGTGGCCAAGAAGCAAGGTGCCATCGAGATCGAGGGCACTGTCGTCGAGTCTCTGCCGAACGCCATGTTCAGGGTCGAGCTCCAGAACGGCCACCAGGTCCTGGCTCACATCAGCGGCAAGATGCGCATGCACTACATCCGCATCCTCCCTGACGACCGGGTCGTGGTGGAGCTGTCTCCGTACGACCTGACGCGTGGCCGGATCGTCTACCGGTACAAGTAGATCTGCCTGCACTCCGTGCGCCGTCCGGCTTGGGCGGTCCGCGGGTGGTGGCACTGACCCGGAGAACCTCATCCCATGAAGGTCAAGCCGAGCGTCAAGAAGATCTGCGACAAGTGCAGGGTGATCCGCCGTCACGGTCGGGTCATGGTCATCTGCGAGAACCCGCGCCACAAGCAGCGCCAGGGCTGACGCACTGACCTCCCCTCTGCTTCCGCAGAGTCTTCGCGCGACGCGAGCAAAATGTCATAAGCAGGACCCGGAGCCGTTCGCACGGTTCCGACACCCCCGGTCGGAGGCCGGGGACCCGTTCCGTACCGACCCCGCGCAACAGCGGGGGACGGCGGGCGGGATCCGGTTCTGCCGCAGACCTCCGACAACCAACTGGAGCCATTGAATGGCACGCGTTTCCGGTGTCGACATCCCGCGCGAAAAGCGCGTGGAGGTCGCCCTGACCTACGTGTTCGGCATCGGCCGGACCCTCTCCCAGCAGACTCTGGCTGCCACGGGCATCGACCCCAACGTGCGGGTTCGCGACCTCTCCGAGGAGCAGCTCGTCGCGATCCGTGAGTACGTCGACGCCAACATCAAGACCGAGGGTGACCTCCGTCGCGAGATCCAGGCCGACATCCGCCGCAAGGTCGAGATCGGCTCGTACCAGGGTCTTCGTCACCGTCGTGGCCTGCCGGTCCGCGGTCAGCGCACCAGCACGAACGCTCGTACCCGCAAGGGCCCGCGTCGCGCCATCGCCGGCAAGAAGAAGCCGGGCAAGAAGTAGTCCGCAGCGGACGACTGTCCACGGTCTTCGCTGTAGGACCGACCACCTCCCGTAGGAGATAAGACATGCCCCCCAAGGGACGTCAGGGCGCTGCCAAGAAGGTGCGCCGCAAGGAAAAGAAGAACGTCGCTCACGGCCACGCGCACATCAAGAGCACGTTCAACAACACGATCGTCTCGATCACGGACCCGTCCGGCAACGTGATCTCCTGGGCCTCCGCCGGCCACGTCGGCTTCAAGGGCTCGCGCAAGTCCACCCCGTTCGCCGCGCAGATGGCCGCCGAGTCGGCCGCGCGTCGCGCGCAGGAGCACGGCATGCGCAAGGTCGACGTCTTCGTCAAGGGTCCCGGCTCCGGCCGTGAGACCGCGATCCGCTCCCTCCAGGCCACCGGCCTCGAGGTGGGTTCGATCCAGGACGTCACCCCCACCCCGCACAACGGCTGCCGTCCGCCGAAGCGCCGCCGCGTCTGATCCGGGGCCGGGTGCGCCCGGCCGTGGATCGCGGTGGCCCGTGAGGGCTTGAGGTGCTGGGCGGTACGCCCCCGAAAGGGGCGTACCGCCCGTATCCTTGCAGTACCCGTGCCTCTCGTGGGGCGCGGTTCCGTCGGACGTCAAATAGCGGGCGTCCACGAAAGAAGGATCTGATCCAAGAATGCTGATCGCTCAGCGTCCCTCGTTGACCGAAGAGGTCGTCGACGAATTCCGCTCCCGGTTCGTGATCGAGCCGCTGGAGCCGGGCTTCGGTTACACCCTCGGCAACTCCCTGCGCCGTACCCTCCTCTCCTCGATCCCGGGTGCGGCGGTCACGTCCATCCGCGTCGACGGCGTGCTGCACGAGTTCACCACCGTGCCGGGCGTCAAGGAGGACGTCACCGACCTGATCCTCAACATCAAGCAGCTGGTCGTCTCCTCGGAGCACGACGAGCCGGTCGTGATGTACCTGCGCAAGCAGGGCCCGGGTCTGGTCACCGCCGCCGACATCGCGCCCCCGGCCGGTGTCGAGGTGCACAACCCCGACCTGGTTCTGGCCTCGCTGAACGGCAAGGGCAAGCTGGAGATGGAGCTGACCGTCGAGCGCGGTCGCGGCTACGTCTCCGCCGTCCAGAACAAGCAGGCCGGCCAGGAGATCGGCCGCATCCCGGTCGACTCGATCTACTCGCCGGTCCTCAAGGTCACCTACAAGGTCGAGGCGACCCGAGTCGAGCAGCGCACCGACTTCGACAAGCTGATCGTCGACGTCGAGACCAAGCAGGCCATGCGTCCGCGTGACGCCATGGCCTCGGCCGGCAAGACCCTGGTCGAGCTGTTCGGTCTGGCCCGCGAGCTCAACGTCGACGCCGAGGGCATCGACATGGGCCCGTCGCCGACGGACGCCGCCCTGGCCGCCGACCTGGCGCTGCCGATCGAGGAGCTCGAGCTCACCGTTCGGTCGTACAACTGCCTCAAGCGCGAGGGCATCCACTCGGTGGGTGAGCTCGTCGCCCGCTCCGAGGCCGACCTGCTGGACATCCGCAACTTCGGTGCGAAGTCCATCGACGAGGTCAAGGCGAAGCTGGCCGGCATGGGCCTGGCGCTCAAGGACAGCCCGCCCGGATTCGACCCGACCGCCGCCGCCGACGCCTTCGGCGCCGACGACGACTCGGACGCCGGGTTCGTCGAGACCGAGCAGTACTGAGCCCGGTCCCGGCAGCCGCACTTCCCGCGCCCCCTCGGGGGCGCGGGTCTCCGACGGGCGACCGCCCGCTCGGATACTGACTCCGGTACCTGATACGGCCGGAGCAGACACCTAGGAGAAGAAATGCCGAAGCCCGCCAAGGGTGCCCGTCTGGGCGGCAGCGCCGCGCACGAGAAGCTGCTCCTCGCGAACCTCGCGAAGAGCCTCTTCGAGCACGGCCGCATCACCACCACGGAGACGAAGGCGCGCCGTCTGCGCCCGTACGCCGAGCGTCTGATCACCAAGGCGAAGAAGGGCGACCTTCACAACCGCCGCCAGGTGCTCTCGGTGATCACGGACAAGAGCATCGTCCACACGCTCTTCACCGAGATCGGCCCGCGCTACGAGAACCGCCCCGGTGGTTACACGCGCATCACCAAGATCGGTAACCGCCGTGGCGACAACGCGCCCATGGCCGTCATCGAGCTGGTCGAGGCCCTGACCGTGGCCCAGCAGGCCACCGGTGAGGCCGAGGCCGCTACCAAGCGTGCGGTCAAGGAGTCCTCCGAGAAGGACGCCAAGCAGGCCGAGGCCACCGAGACGAACGAGGCTGCCGAGGCTCCGGCCGAGGAGGCCAAGGACGCCTGAGGCCCGCGCCTGAGGAGTTCCGAGGCTGACGCCTTCTGAGAGCGGGCCCGCCCTTCCGGGGTGGGCCCGCTTTCGCATGCCGGTACCTGAGAGGATCGAAGGGTGAGCGACGAAGTACAGCCCGGGTTCGTCCGGGTGCGCCTTGACCTGTCCTACGACGGCTCCGGCTTCCACGGCTGGGCCAAGCAGGCCGGCGGGAAGCGGACCGTGCAGGGCGAGATCGAGGACGCGCTGCGCACGGTGACCCGGTCGCGGGACACCACGTACGAGCTGACCGTGGCAGGCCGCACCGACGCCGGGGTGCACGCCCGGGGCCAGGTCGCGCACGTGGACCTGCCCGAGGCGCTGTGGGCCGAGCACCGGGAGAAGCTGCTGAAGCGGCTCGCCGGGCGGCTCTCGCGCGACGTGCGGATCTGGTCGGCCGTCGAGGCGCCCGCCGGCTTCAACGCGCGGTTCTCGGCGATCTGGCGCCGCTACGCCTACCGCGTCACCGACGCCACCGGCGGCGTCGACCCGCTGCTGCGGGGCCACGTGCTGTGGCACGACTGGCCGCTGGACGTCGCCGCGATGAACGAGGCCGCCAAGGCGCTGCTGGGCGAGCACGACTTCGCCGCGTACTGCAAGAAGAGGGAGGGCGCGACCACCATCCGCACCCTTCAGGAGCTGAGTCTGGTGCGCGGGGACGACGGGATCGTCACCGCGACGGTGCGGGCGGACGCGTTCTGCCACAACATGGTGCGCTCGCTGATCGGCGCGCTGCTGTTCGTCGGCGACGGGCACCGGCCGGTGGAGTGGCCCGGAAAGGTGCTGGCCGCGGGGGTGCGGGACTCGGCGGTGCACGTGGTGCGGCCGCACGGGCTGACGCTGGAGGAGGTCGGCTACCCGGCCGACGACCAGCTCGCCGCGCGCAACCTCGCCGCCCGCAACCGGCGCACGCTGCCGGGCGCCGCGGCGGTCGAGGGCTGCGTCACCTGCGACTGAGCCGGGCCCTGAGCCGCGTCCCGGCCGCGGCCGGGACGCGGCTCACGCGCCGGCCCAGCCGCTGAGCAGCTCACCGAGGGCATGGCGGACCTCGTCGGCGTGCCGGCCCCCGGGCCGGCGCAGTTCACGGTCGAGTTCCAGGTGGACGAAGGCGACGTGCTGCCGCTGCGCCGCCCGGCCCTGGACGTTGCCGGTGCCCTCCAGGGGGCAGCGCGCCGCCCAGCCCCGGCAGACCCGTACGCCCTCGGCGCCGAGCCGGTCGGCCAGGGCGGTCAGCTCGGGCAGTGCCCGCTGTCCGCGGCCGGTGGACAGGACGGCGTCGTAGGGGCGTCCCTCGCCGCCGGAGGCGAAGCCGTGGAGCTGGAGGCCGGGGACGCCGCGCTCCTGGAGCTGGAGCACGATCGTGTGGAAGACGCTGTCCTCCCGGTGGGCGACGTCCGCGGCGCCGTCGCTTCCTGCCTGGCGGTGGGATCCGGCCACCACCAGCGCGCCGGCCCGTCCGGACTCCAGCAGGCGGACGCCGAGGCGTTCGGTGTCGCGGTCGGCCACCGGGTGCGGCACCTGGACGCTCCAGCGCGGGGTGGCGCCCGCGTGCAGGTAGAGGCGGCCCCAGTGCTGGGCGTCGCCGCGGCCGGCCGCGGCGATCTCGTCGTACTTGTGACCGGTGGCGGAGTCGGTCAGCCGGGTGACCCGGAAGCCGGCGTCGCCGAGCGGTCCGGCCGCCTCACCCGGTCTGCCGTCGAGGACCAGGTCGACGCCGCGGGCCAACCGGTCGCGGGCGGCGGCGTCCGGTGGGGAGTAGTCGCCGTCCGGGTCGAACCCGTCCGTCCAGGACAGGACGTGGTCCCGCAGGTCCACCTCGCGCTGGACGAAGGGGAGGCCCCCGGAGGCGTCGGGGGCGGGCTCGGCGCGGCAGGCCACCGTCAGTGCCGGAAGCGCGAGGAGCAGGAGCGGCAGGGCCAGACCGGAGCGTCGTCCCCACCTGAGGCGCCCGCGAAAAAGTGACAAGCTTGTGATCGCTTTTTGCAGGAATGGTGTAGGTGCCATGTGAGCATGAAACGGTGGCATTTCCTCATCCTCTCCGAGTCGGCGGCGCAGGCCGGGTGATCCGCGCTGTCCTGGCGCTGACCACGGTGGCGGCCCTGGCCGGCGCCTGCGGGACGGCCGACGCCTCCTCGGAGCCCAAGGCGGGCGGCCGGTCCTTCACCGTGGCGGCCGCCGGCGACATCCTGATCCACCCCGAACTGATCGACCAGGCGGCCAAGGACGCCGAGGCGACCGGTGAGGGGAAGGCCGGGCTGGACTTCGGTCCGATGCTGGCCGGCGTCGAGCCGGTCGTCAGCGCCGCCGACCTGGCCATCTGCCACATGGAGACCCCCGTGGCGGGCCCCAAGGGTCCCTTCGAAGGCTATCCGGAGTTCCTGGTGCCCCCGCAGGTCCTGCGCACGCTCAAGGATGTCGGGTACGACACCTGCTCCACCGCCTCCAACCACACCTTCGACCACGGCATGTCCGGTGTGCGGCGCACCCTGGACGCGATGGACGAGGTCGGTCTCGGTCACACGGGCTCCGCCCGGACCGAGAAGGAGTCCCGGCGGATCAACATCATGGACGTCAAGGGGGTCAAGGTCGCGCACCTGGCCTACTCCTGGGAGTCCTTCCTGAACCCGACCCCCGAGAAGCGGTCCTGGGCGTTCAACCGGGTCAGCAGCGACGAGATCAGGCGCGCCGAGGAGCAGGCCCGCGAGGAGGGCGCCGAAGTCGTCATCCTCAGCGTCCACTGGGGCCTGGAGCACTACAACGAGCCGAGCCTGCCGCAGCTCGAACTGGCCGAGCGGATCACCGCGGAGACCGGCGTGGACCTGGTCATCGGCCACCACGCGCACGTCGTCCAGCCGATCCAGAAGGTCGACGGCACCTGGGTGGCCTACTCGGTGGGCAACCAGCTCGCCCGGCACTCCTCGCCTACCGGCCTGACCGAGGAAGGCGTCATCGGCTGGTTCGAGTTCCGGGAGACCGCCGACGGCTGGGACGTGCGGGCCCGGTACGCGCCCACGCTGGTGGAGATCCCCCCGGAGCTGGAGGACGGTGAGAAGGCCCCCGAGGGGGCAGTCACCGACCACCGGATGGTGGACGTGCTCGCCGCGCTGGAGGACCCGGAGCCCGGACTGTCCGAGGAGCGGCTGGCCCGCTACCGGCTGGCGGCCGAGCGCACGCGCGGCTTCGTGTTCAACCGCGGCGCGCCCGGTGGTGACGGACTGAGGCCGCTGACGCCCGAGGAGCGGCGCGGGTAGTTCCCGCGACGCGCTCCCGCGCGGCCCTCGCACGCGACCTCCGTGCGCGACCTTGTGACGCGAACCACACCATGTCCGGAGATTCGCGTACAACCCCGGACCCGTCCGACGGGTCCTGACATGTGCGGTACCAGGACGCTTCATGCGTTCATGACGTTGTCCCCGACGTTCTTCGACCAGGTGCTGCTTCATCCGTGGAACCTGGAGACGGAATGCCAGTGAGAACGGCCGACGAGGCCGCCCGAGGCGGTGCGCCCCGACACAGAAGCCGCAGGCGGCAGGACATGCCGCTGCTCGGAGGCGTCCGGCCGCCGATCGCGATGCTGTTCGTGCTGGTGCTCGCGGTGGCCGGCATCACCGCCGGTGTGCTCGGCCGCGCCGCCGAGCCCTCCGTCTCCAAGGGCGTGCTCTCCTCGCAGCAGCACTTCGCGGAGGACGGCGCGATCTCCCTGCGCTCCTCGATCGACGAGCGCGTCACCGACCTGCGGCGCGTCACGGCCGCGCTGGACGCGGGCGAACCGGTGGCGCCGGAGCGGGTCCTGTCCGACCTGGGGACCACCTACCAGAAGTGGACGGGCACCGCGGTCGTCGGCCTGTCGGACGGAAAGGTGCTGGCCGCGCGAGGGGAAACGATTCCTCTCGGGTGGCTGGACAAGGAAGTCCTCACCGGCGAGCACGCCCTCGCGCCCCGCATGGTGCGCCTGGAGAGCGGCGACGTCCGGCTGATGACCATGGCCGCCCTGAAGGGCGAGGGCGGCACGCAGCGTCTCCTCGTCGCCTCCAACAGCGTCGCCGTGCCGTCCGTGAACCTCGGCCCGTTCCGCACCATGGCGGTGATCACCGCGGAGGGCGAGATCCTCTCCACCGCGGGCTTCGAGCGCCCCGAGTCCCTCAACTCCGACCAGGAGCGCGAGGAGCTCGCCTTCCAGCAGAAGCAGCTCTCCGAGATGGCCGCCCGCGCCGCGACCGAGACGGCCGGAAGCCCGGTCAGCTCCAAGGAGCCCGGCTCCCGTGGCTACACCGGCGTCAGCGGCACCCTGCTCGGGGACGACTACAACGGCCGCGTCACCACCGCCGGCTACGCCTCCCTCGCCTCCTCCGACCCGGACCAGAAGAAGAGCGTCGGCGCGGGCCTCGGACTGAGCGTCGTCGCCATGCTGCCGGTGGTGGAGGAACCCGCCGTCGGCGGCGACCGTGCCTTCTACGGTCTGCTCGCGGCCGGCGCGCTGGTGCTGCTCGGCGTGTTCGCGGTGGCCGTGCTCTGGAGCACCATCCAGCGCCCGCTGATCAGGCTGTTCCTGGAGTCCCGCCGGCTCGCCCGCGGCGACCTCGCCCGGCCCGTCACCGTGCCCCGGTGGGGCGAGGCGGCCCGGGTCGGCGCGGCGCTCGAACGCGTCCGCGTCCAGCTCGGCGGCGCGCCCACCGCCGAGGCCGCCGCCGTCTCCCGCACCGCCAGGATCGGCGTGCGGGTCCCGCTGGCCGCGACCGCCGTGCTGCTGCTCCTGTGGTGCCTCCCGGTCGGCCTGCTGCTCAACCGCACCGACGACTCGGTCAGCGTGCCCGCCTCACTCGTCAACGACCAGCGCGACCGCACCGACCTGCTCTCCGACCGGGTGCGCCGCGCGCTCAACGAGGCGCACGCCGACGTGGTCTCCACCGCCCGCCTGATCGGCGGCCGCGAGGACGTCTCCCCGGCCGCGCTCGACGCGCTGCTCGAGGACGCCCTGCGCGACCACGGCCGCTACGACTCCCTCTACGTCACCGACGCCGCGGGCAAGGTCCTCGCCCACGCGGGCGACGAACCCTCCGCGGCCTGGAAGGACGGCGGGAAGCTGCCGCCGATCCGGGTCACCGGCGACGGCGGCTCCGTGCCCGTCGTCCAGGCCGGCTCCGCCGTGCCCGAGCACGACGGTCTCACCCTGGTCGGTGAGGTGCGCGTCCAGTTCCTGGGTTCGCTGCTGAACCGGCCGGGTCTGGGCACCGTCCGTGTCGTCGACCCCGAGGGCCGGACCCTCGCCTCCAACAAGGGCTTCCTCGCCTTCGAGCGACTCCCCGACGAGTCCCTCACCGACCTCGTGCGGGCCGGGAACCTCCGGGTCGGCGCCGGACCGGTGGAGAACGGCCTGCTGCTGCGCGAGGGCGGTTCGGTCACCGTCGCCGCCGCGGCCCCCTTCTCCGGCGGCGGCGTCGCCTCCGACATCGGGTGGACCGTGGTGAGCTGGCAGGACGCCGACAAGCTCCAGACCGCGCCGTCCCAGCTCGAGGACCGCAGCGTGCTGGCCGGGATCCTCGGCCTCGCCGCGATCGTGGTCTGCCTGGGCTGGACCCACCTGGTGGTGGCCCGGCCGCTGCGCGACCTCGCGGCCGCCGCCGAGCGGCTCGCGGACGGCGACCACAAGGCCGTCCTCTACCCGCGCTACCACGACGAGGTCGGAGCGGTGGTGCGCAGCCTGGAGCTGCTCCGCCAGCAGCTCCAGGTCCTCCGCCGCAACGAGGCGCTGCGCCAGACGGCCGGGGCCGTCTCCGCCTCCCGGCCCCGTACCCGAGGAATGTGATCAGCGGTGCTCTACCTGTACTTCGTGCTGCTCGCGGGCTGCGTCGTGCTGTTCGTCGCGGGTGTCGTGGAGCAGCGCCGGCACTACGCCGCCCTGCACAGCATCCAGGCCCGGGTGCTGGTCAACGGCATCCGCGGCAAGTCGTCGATCACCCGCCTGTGCGCGGGCGCGCTGCGCGGCGGCGACCTGGTGACCGTCGCCAAGACCACCGGCACGGCCGCCCGCTTCATCCACCCGGACGCCACCGAGGAGCCGGTCTACCGGAAGTTCGGCATCGCCAACGTGGTGGAACAGATCGGCATCGTGCGGCGGGCCGCCGCCTACCGGCCGGACGCCCTGGTCATCGAGTGCATGGCGGTCATGCCCGCGCTGCAGGAGGTCAACCAGAGCAAGCTGATCCGCTCCACCATCGGCGTGCTGTGCAACGTGCGTGAGGACCACCTCGCGGAGATGGGCCCCACCCTGGACGACGTGGCCCGCTCGCTGTGCCGGTCGATGCCGGAGAACGGCATCTGCGTGACCGCCGAGCGGGACCGGTTCGACATCCTCCAGGAGGAGGCCGACGCCAGGAACTGCGAGCTGGTCTACGCGGACCCGGAGACCGTCACCGACGAGGAACTGCGCGGCTTCAGCTGGTTCACCTTCAAGGAGAACGTGGCGATCGCGCTGGTCGTCGCGGAGCTCCTCGGCGTGGAGCGGCAGGTGGCTCTGCAGGGCATGTACGACGCGCCGCCGGACCCGGGCGTGCTCTCCGTGGAGCGCTACGTCACGCCGGAGGGCAAGCGCCTCGCCTTCGGCAACGTCTTCGCGGCCAACGACCCCGAGTCGACGCTGATGAACATCAACCAGCTCCTCGACCTCGGCGCCATCCACCGTCCGCTGAACGTGGTGATCAACTGTCGCCCGGACCGGGTGGAGCGCAACGGGCAGATGGGCGAGATCATCCCCGACCTGGCACCGGAGAACGTGTTCGTCATCGGGCACCCCTCGAAGAGCGCCATCGACGCGATCCCCGCCGAGTGGCGGGACCGGGCGGTGGACCTGGGCGGCGACCGCCGTCCGGGCGAGGAGTTCATGCCGTTGTTGCTGGAGCGGCTGCCGGCCGACTCCTCGCTGGTCTCCATCGGCAACATCCACGGCCAGGGCGAGGAACTGCTCGAGTACCTCGCCGAGCTGCCGTCCGACGACTCCCCGGCCGCCTCAGCCGTGGCCGAGGGGGGTCCGGCCGGCGGCGCCGTCCCCGGCGGACCGGTCGCCGGCGGCTTCACGGGGGACGGCTACGGGGCCGGTGACGGCTTCGTGCCGGGCGGTCACGCGGGCGACGCGGCGGGCGGACGCGCCGGGGACGGCGCCGCGGCGGGCGCCTTCGCCGACCCCGGTTACACCGGCGGTTACACGACGGGCGGCTACGCCGGAGCGCAGGCCGAGCACCTCGACCCGTACGCCGCCTACCCGCAGGCCGTGGAGGAGCGCTACCAGGCGTCGCGCACCCAGGAGATCCCGGTGGTCCGGCCGCCGGCGCCGCCGGTCCCGCCGGCCGGACCCGGGCCCGACGACTGGCCGGACCCGTGGCCCGACCGGTCGCCCCGCTCCTGACCGCCCGCCCTCAGCCCCCGCTTCCCGGAGACCTCCCGTGACCACCGCGACCCTCACCCCGGAGATGGCCGCCCTCGGCATCGCCATCGGCCTCTTCTTCTCCCTGTTGTGCTACCTGACCACCAACCTCTCGCCCGGCGGCATGATCACGCCCGGCTGGATCGCCCTCACCCTGATCGAGGACCTCCAGCGCGCCGCGATGGTGGTCGGCGTCACCGCGCTCACCTACGCCGGCACCAAGGTGATGCAGCGGCTGGTGATCCTCTACGGCAAGCGGCTGTTCGCGGCCGTCGTGCTCCTCGGCGTGCTGCTCCAGGGCACCGTGATGATCGTCCTCTCGCTCGAGTTCCCGCTGATGTACGGCAACCAGACGCTCGGCTTCATCGTGCCCGGCCTGGTCGCCTACCAGCTCGTCCGCCAGCCCAAGGGGGCCACCCTGCTGGCCACCGGCGCCGTCTCGCTGATGGCGTACATCGCCGTCGCCGCGGGACTGCTGCTGGGCGTCATGCCGGCCGTCTGACCCGGCCCGTCACCGACAACCCGTCTCAGGAAGGAACGAACGATGGCAGCCAGGAAGAAGTCGCGCCCCGTCGTCTCCGCGCTGGTGGTGTCGGCGCTGGTGCTGACCTCCGGCTATCTCACCGTGGAACTGCGCAAGAAGGACGACCGGGCGGTCACCGAGATCGTCAACGTGGGCGTGCTGGACGGCGGCGGCGAGTCCTCCGGTCCCGGCGACAAGGGGCAGGAGCGCTGGTCGCGGCTGGAGAACCCGGCCCGGTCGGTGCTGCACGGCGCCGACGGCAAGGTGGAGGCCGTCCTCACCGACGGCGCGCGCACCGCCACGCTCACCGGCCCCGCCCGCACCTTCGCCGAGCCGTCGTCCACCAGCGCCAAGGTCTCCACCACCGACTGGGTGCGGCTGATGCCCGAGCCCTGGAAGAAGGGCGCGGAGAAGAAGGCGTGGTTCAAGGAGTGGTACACCGAGTGGGAGGGCAGCGAGAAGGACGACCTGTTCGCCTACGCCTTCCAGTACGTGGCGGGGGCGCCGAAGAAGAAGGACGCGCAGGGCCTCGTCTACGCCGGTGACGCGGACTTCGGGCCGCTGAACACCACCGGCGCGGAGGGCGGCGACCTCCGCCTGGAGCAGTCCGACTTCTACGACTACCTCGGCATCCCGTACACCTTCCGGGACGGCGGTGCGGGCGTGCCGGAGACGATGCGGCTGCGGGCGCTGGACTGCTCGGGCTTCATGCGGATGGTCCTCGGCTATCGCGCCCGGTACCCGCTGCGCTCGGCGGACGGCGTCGGCGACGGGCTGCCGCGCACCGCCAACGGGATGGCCCGCTCCGACGAGGGCGTCGATGTGCTGCCGCTGGCCGGTGTCACGGCCGACCACCGGCCCGCCGGCATCGACCAGCTCCAGCCCGGCGACCTGGTCTTCTTCAAGCTCGACCAGCGCACGGGGGAGCGGCTCGACCACGTCGGCATGGTGCTCGGCTACGACACCGAGGGGCACCTGATCTTCGTGTCCAGCCGCGAGGAGGTCAACGGGCCGACGATCGGCGACGTCGGCGGCGTCTCCCGCCTGGACGGCAACGGCTACTACGCCAAGACCCTGCGCAGCGCCAAGCGCCTCTGACCCGCGGTGGGCCCCGCGGCCTGCCGGGCCCCCGGTGGGCGGGCCGCGGGTCCCCGGGTTCAGGAGGCGGGGGCCGCGGTGGCCTGGGCCTCGCCGCGGGCGTGGATCCGCTGGAAGGCGTAGTGGGCGAGGTGGTCGCCCGCGTCGAACGCCTTCCTGGCCTCCGGGGTGACGTTCTTGCCGTTGGTGAAGCCGGTGATGGTGAAGTAGGCGTACCGGCCGTAGGAGTTGATCGTCGTGCGGCAGACCGCGCCGTCGCAGAACGGCTTCACGCCCTTGCCGTCCAGCGGCTCGATGATGGCGCTGCGGTCCGCCTGGCCGCGGGCGGCCGTGGCGTCCTCGGCGGTGTCGAAGACGGCGACGCCGACGGTGACGGCCACGCCGTCACGGGTGTAGGTGGCGCGCAGCAGCTTCGTGCAGCCGTTGTCGTTCAGCACCTTCGGCAGGGTGTGCTGGGCGGCGGACGCGCAGTCGGCGGTCTCCGCGGAGGGGCCCTTCACGTACTCGGCCTTGCCGAGCGGCAGCTTCTGGCCGGCCTTGCCGGGGAACAGCCCGTCGGCTTCGATCGGGGCGGTGTCCTTGCGGGAGTCGGCCAGGATCTCCTCCGGGTCCAGCGGCGGAGGCGCGCTGGTCGGGTCGAACGACGGGGTGCCGGTGGAGGCCGACGCGCCGGAGCCGCCGTTCGGCGTGGGGGAGTCCCCTCCGCGCGTCAGGAGGACGGCCGTGACGGCGCCGCCCGCGACGACCACCGCGGCGACGGCGGCCGCGAGGATGCGGCGGCGCCTGCTCTTCGCGGCCGAGGCCTCGGCCAGGGCCTCCCAGTCGGGTCCCTGCGAGCCGCCGGAGCCGCCCTGCGACCAGGGCTGCGGAGCGACGGCGTTCGGCTGCTGCGATTGAGGCGTCCAAGGGTCCCACTGCTGTGGCCCAGGCCCCCCCTGCCCATTACTCATGCCGCGCATCCTAGGCCCTGTCCGGCGGACCATGCCGTGGGGTGCGGGGCCCGGCACGCGCATCTGCGGCGTTGTCGTCGGTCAACGACGCTCCGCGTCGCTTCCCTCCTCCGCCTTGCAGCTGCACGCACCGGACCCCGCACCCGCCCTGGCTCAAGCCCTGCGGCGTCGCGGTACACGGCATGATCCGCCGGACAGGCCCTTACGTGCCCTCCGCGGGGCCGTGCAGGGCGGGCGTTTTGACCCGTGGGCGGGGCGGGGGGTAACCTGCATGTTCGTTGTGTATTGGCTTGCTCATTCTCACGGGACGGGCCCTTACACCGGTCGACCGGGCCGATGACCAGCGACCTGCACGCGGTATGCGTCACCGCAGTGCGGTCAGGGCTGTCGTGATCGCTTCGGTGACCTTGTCTAGGACCATTCACTGAAGATAGCGAAGGCTACGAACCGTGCGTACGTTCAGCCCCAAGCCCGGCGATATCACCCGCCAGTGGCACGTCATTGACGCCCAGGACGTCGTCCTCGGCCGTCTGGCGTCCACCGCCGCCTCCATCCTGCGGGGCAAGCACAAGCCGATCTACGCCCCCCACGTTGACACCGGTGACTTCGTCATCATCATCAACGCGGACAAGGTGCACCTGTCCGGCAACAAGAAGACCCAGAAGATGGCGTACCGCCACTCCGGCTACCCGGGCGGTCTGCGTTCGGTTCGTTACGACGAGCTGCTCGCGAAGAACCCGGAGAAGGCCATCGAGAAGGCCGTCAAGGGCATGCTTCCCAAGAACACCCTGGGCCGTCAGATGCTCTCCAAGCTGAAGGTCTACTCGGGCGAGAACCACCCGCACGCTGCCCAGCAGCCGGTTCCGTTCGAGATCACCCAGGTCGCGCAGTAAGTACGGCCACCCCCTAAGCCTGAAGAGAATCTGAGGAGAATCGTGGCCGAGACCACTGCCGAGCAGCCGCTCGAAGAGCTTGACATCGACAGCTACACCACCGAGTCCGAGGCCCCCGTCGAGGGTGAGTACACCTCGGAGTCCATGGCCTCCCGCTTCGGCGAGCCCCAGCCGGCCGCCGGCCTGGGCCGTCGCAAGAACGCCATCGCCCGCGTCCGGATCGTCCCGGGCACCGGCAAGTGGAAGATCAACGGTCGCACCCTCGAGGACTACTTCCCGAACAAGGTGCACCAGCAGGAAGTCAACGAGCCCTTCAAGGTGCTCGAGCTCGAGGGCCGTTACGACGTCATCGCCCGCATCGCGGGTGGCGGCGTCTCCGGTCAGGCCGGTGCGCTCCGTCTGGGTGTCGCCCGTGCGCTGAACGAGGCGGACGTCGACAACAACCGCGGTGCGCTGAAGAAGGCGGGCTTCCTGAGCCGCGACGCGCGTGCCGTCGAGCGCAAGAAGGCCGGTCTGAAGAAGGCCCGTAAGGCGCCGCAGTACAGCAAGCGCTAAATCCGGCGCTGCCCGTACCTACGGCAGGCCCGCGGTACGTCCGAACGCCCCGGCGGCACTCACTTTGTGCCGCCGGGGCGTTCGTTTATCGGCAGCTCCAGTCATATAAGGGAACAATGTGCTGTAACGCTCGTAGTGTCAGTCATCCCTCTAGGGTGCGAAGCGCGGCGGGCCCAGGCGCGACGTTCAAGACGATGTAGCACTTCTCTGGAGGACCAGTGGGACGACTCTTCGGCACCGACGGTGTACGTGGTGTCGCCAACGCGGATCTGACGGCCGAGCTGGCGCTCGGTCTCTCCGTGGCGGCGGCGCACGTACTGGCCGAGGCGGGCACCTTCGAAGGGCATCGCCCGAAGGCGGTCGTCGGACGGGACCCGCGTGCGTCCGGAGAGTTCCTCGAGGCCGCCGTGGTGGCCGGTCTGGCCAGCGCCGGCGTGGACGTGCTGAAGGTCGGCGTGCTGCCCACCCCGGCCGTCGCCCACCTGACCGGCGTACTGGGCGCGGACCTGGGCGTGATGCTCTCCGCCAGCCACAACGCCATGCCGGACAACGGCGTCAAGTTCTTCGCCCGCGGCGGCCACAAGCTGGCCGACGAGCTCGAGGACCGGATCGAGGCCGTCTACCAGGAGCACCGCACCGGCGCCCCGTGGGACCGCCCGACCGGGTCCGGCGTCGGCCGGGTCGGCGAGCACCTGGCGGGCCTCGAGACCTACGTCGACCACCTGCTCGGCGTGCTGCCCAACCGCCTCGACGGCCTGAAGGTCGTCCTCGACGAGGCGCACGGCGCGGCCTCACGGGTGTCGCCGGTCGCCTTCGAGCGGGCCGGCGCCCAGGTCGTCACCATCGGCGCCGAGCCGGACGGCCTCAACATCAACGACGGCTACGGCTCCACCCACCTGGACAAGCTGAAGGCCGCGGTCCTCGAGCACGGCGCCGACCTGGGCATCGCCCACGACGGCGACGCCGACCGGTGCCTCGCTGTCGACCACACCGGCGACGAGGTCGACGGGGACCAGATCCTGGCGATCCTCGCGCTGGCGATGCGGGAGCGGGGCGTGCTGCGCGCCGACACCGTGGTCGCCACGGTGATGTCCAACCTGGGCTTCAAGATCGCCATGGAGCGTGAGGGCATCCGTCTCGTCCAGACGGCGGTCGGCGACCGCTACGTCCTGGAGGAGATGAAGGAGAACGACTTCGCGCTGGGCGGCGAGCAGTCCGGCCACGTCATCGCGCTGGACCACGCCACCACCGGCGACGGGACCCTGACCGGCCTGCTGCTGGCGGCGCGGGTCGCGGCCAGCGGCCGCACGCTGCGCGACCTGGCCTCCGTGATGGAGCGGCTGCCGCAGGTGCTCGTCAACGTGCGCGACGTGGACAAGTCGCGGGTCACCACCTCCGCCGAGCTGGCGACCGCCGTGGACGAGGCCGAGCGTGAGCTGGGCTCCACCGGCCGGGTGCTGCTGCGGTCCTCGGGTACCGAGCCGCTGGTGCGGGTCATGGTGGAGGCGGCCGACATCCACCAGGCCGAGTCGGTGGCCGGGCGGCTGGCCGACGTCGTCAAGTCCGCGCTGGGCTGAGCCGCCCGGGCTTGCTCGACCTGTGCCCAGGGGGCGGGACCACTGCCGGTGGTCCCGCCCCCTCGGCGTGTCCGGGGCGGTCCCTCAGGCCGTGCCGGTGAGGGGGCTGCGGCGGAGCTTGCGGTTCCACAGCCACTTCTGCAGCAGCAGGGTCAGCGTGCCCGCCAGGACGATGCCCGCCAGGTTCACCATGAGCTGGAGCGACGACCCCCAGGCCTGGCCGTAGAAGTCGTACTCGAAGGCGACCGCGGCGTTGGCCGCGGCCGGGACCGTGGTCACCGAGATGGCGACGCCGACCAGGGCGCCGGACTTGGCCGAGGTCAGCGAGAGCATGCCCGCGCAGCCGGCGAGCAGGGCGACCACGAACGAGAAGGCGTCCGGCGCGTAGATGAACTTGGTGTTGGGGCGGTCCGCCTTCACCTGCGCAGCGCTGAAGAGATCCAGCGCGGTCATCAGGTAGCTGAACGCCACCGTCAGCGCCATGGCCACCAGGAAGCCGCCCAGCAGCGCCAGCAGCGAACGCACGGCCAGCCGTGGCGCCGGGCGCGCCACCGCGGTGCAGAACCCCGCGAGCGGCCCGAACTCCGGGCCCACCGCCATGGCGCCCACGATCAGCACCGCGTTGTCCAGCACCACGCCGCAGGCCGCGATCATGGTGGCCAGCGACAGGAAGGCCACGTAGGTCCAGGAGAAGGTGGACTCCTCGTGGGTGGCCTCCACCAGCTGGTCCCAGACCACCGCGTCGGCGGCCTCGCCGGGCGCCTCCTCTTCGGCACGCTCCGCGTGCCTGGACAGCGACAGGTCGAGGTTGTCGGCGCTGATGGACCCCTCCTGGTCCAGGCCCATGGACCGCAGCTCGGCGATCACCTCGTCGGCGGCCTCCCGGGCGACGTCGACCGTCAGCAGGTCGCCGGCCGGTTCCCGGGCCGCCCCGGGCAGGACCACCAGGTGGGTGCAGCCGACGCTCTTGCGCAGGAGGGCGATCACCTCGTCCGTCCGCCCGGACGGTGTGATCAGTCGCAGGTGCAGCATGCGGGGCAGACTAGCGGCGCGGACCCCCGCCGTCGCCGTCAGGTGCGGGGACGTCCGGTTTCCGGCCGTCCCCGGACCGGCTCACAGCTTGCGCAGGCGCAGGCGCTGGACCTTGTGGTCGGGGCCCTTGCGCAGGACCAGGTCGGCGCGGCCGCGGGTGGGCGCCACGTTCTCCACCAGGTTGGGCCGGTTGATCGTCTGCCAGGTGCTGCGCGCGTAGGCCAGCGCCTCCTCCTCGGAGACCTGGGTCCAGCGGCGGAAGTACGACTCGGGGTTCTGGAACGCGGTGTCCCGCAGGCGCCGGAAGCGGTGCAGGTACCACTTCTCGATGTCCTCGGTCTTGGCGTCCACGTAGACGCTGAAGTCGAAGTAGTCGGCCAGCGCCACCCGCGTGCGGCCGTCCTTGCCGGGCAGTGCCGGCTGGAGGACGTTCAGGCCCTCCACGATCAGGATGTCCGGGCGGCGGACGGTGAGCTTCTCGCCGGGGACGATGTCGTAGATCAGGTGGGAGTAGACCGGCGCGGTCACCTCGTCCTTGCCGGCCTTGATGTCGGCGACGAACCGGGTCAGCGCCCGGCGGTCGTAGGACTCGGGGAAGCCCTTGCGCTCCATCAGGCCGCGCGCCTGCAGCTCCCGGGTGGGCAGCAGGAAGCCGTCGGTGGTGACCAGCTCGACGCGGGGGTGCTCGGGCCAGCGCGAGAGCAGCGCCCGCAGCAGGCGGGAGACCGTCGATTTGCCGACCGCCACCGATCCGGCCACCCCTATGACGAACGGCGTGCCCGACTGGGAGCCCTTCTCGCCGAGGAAGGTGTTCAGCGAGGAGCGCAGGTTGTCCGTGGAGCGCACGTAGAGGTTCAGCAGCCGCGACAGCGGCAGGTAGATGTCCCGCACCTCGTCGAGGTCGATCACGTCACCGAGGCCGCGCAGGCGCTCGACCTCCTCCGCGGTGAGCGGGAGCGGCGTCTTGTCGCGCAGCGCGCTCCACTCGGCGCGGGTCAGGTCCACGTAAGGGGTCGCGTCCGGCCGGGACCGGTGGGCGCCGCCTGAGGGCATCGGGGAGGCCGGAGAGATCACAGTCCATTGTTACGGGCGCCGGAACATGCCGCGGGGTGGGGTGCGTCACTCAGGGGTGGGTGGCGCCCGCCACAGGCGGGGACGTGGGCGGGGATGTGGCGGGGGCCGGGGTGCGGACCGGGGCCGGAGCCTGAGCCATGGCCGGTGCCGGGGGCGGGGGGGTGGTGCCGGGGCCCGAACGGACCATGAGCGGCCGCGCCCGCCGCGGGCCCGCCCTAGGGTGAGGGACATGTGCGGAATCGTGGGATATGTGGGCCGTCAGTCGGCGTTGGAGGTCGTGACGGCGGGGCTGCGGAGGCTGGAGTACCGGGGCTACGACTCGGCGGGCGTGGCGGTGCTCGCCGACGGCGTGCTCGCCAGCGCCAAGAAGGCGGGCAAGCTGGTCAACCTGGAGAAGGAACTGGGCGAGCATCCGCTCCCGGCGGCCACCGCCGGGCTCGGACACACCCGCTGGGCCACCCACGGCGCGCCCAACGACGTGAACGCCCACCCGCACCTCGACGACGCCGGGCGGGTCGCCGTCGTGCACAACGGGATCATCGAGAACTTCGCCGTGCTCCGCGCCGAACTGGAGGAGCGCGGCCACCGCCTGGCCTCCGACACCGACACCGAGGTGGTCTCCCACCTGCTGGCCGAGGAGTACTCCGCGTGCGGCGACCTCGCCGAGGCGATGCGGCTGGTGTGCCGCCGCCTGGAGGGCGCGTTCACCCTGGTGGCGGTCGCGGCGGAGGAACCCGGTGTGGTGGTCGGCGCCCGGCGGAACTCGCCGCTGGTGGCCGGCGTGGCCCAGGGCGAGGGCTTCCTCGCCTCGGACGTGGCCGCGTTCATCGAGTACACCCGGGACGCGGTGGAGCTGGGCCAGGACCAGGTGGTGGAGCTGCGCCGGGACGAGGCGGACGGGTCGGTCGCGGTGACGGTGACCGGCTTCGACGGGCGCCCCGCCGAGGTGCGGGAGTTCCACATCGACTGGGACGCCTCCGCCGCGGAGAAGGGCGGCTACGACTACTTCATGCTCAAGGAGATCGCCGAGCAGCCCAAGGCGGTCGCCGACACCCTGCTCGGACGGGTGGACGACGCCGGGCGGCTGTCGCTCGACGAGCTGCGGATCTCGCCCGAGGAACTGCGCGAGGTCGACAAGGTGGTGATCGTGGCCTGCGGCACCGCCTTCCACGCCGGGATGATCGCCAAGTACGCCGTGGAGCACTGGACGCGGGTGCCGTGCGAGGTGGAGCTGGCCAGCGAGTTCCGCTACCGGGACCCCATCCTGGGGCCGCGCGCCCTGGTGATCGCCGTCTCCCAGTCCGGGGAGACCATGGACACGCTGATGGCGCTGCGGCACGCCCGCGAGCAGGGGTCCAAGGTGCTGGCCATCTGCAACACCAACGGCGCGACGATCCCGCGCGAGTCGGACGCGGTGCTCTACACCCACGCCGGGCCGGAGGTGGCGGTCGCCTCCACCAAGGCGTTCCTCACCCAGCTGGTCGCCTGTTACCTGGTCGCCCTCTACCTGGGACAGGTGCGCGGCACCCGGTCGAACGACGACATCCGCGAGCAGGTGCGGGAGCTGTCGCGCAGCGCGCAGGGGGTGGAGCGGGTGCTGGAGACGATGGAGCCGGTGCGGGAGCTGGCCCGGTCGCTGGCCTCCCACGACACGGTCCTCTTCCTCGGACGCCACGTGGGCTACCCGGTGGCGCTGGAGGGCGCGCTCAAGCTGAAGGAGCTGGCCTACATGCACGCCGAGGGGTTCGCGGCGGGCGAGCTGAAGCACGGGCCGATCGCGCTGATCGAGGAGGGCGTGCCGGTGGTGGTCGTCGTGCCGTCGCCGCGGGGCGGGTCCGTGCTGCACGACAAGATCGTCTCCAACATCCAGGAGATCCGGGCGCGGGGTGCGCGGACGGTGGTCGTCGCGGAGGAGGGGGACGAGGCGGTGGTCCCCTACGCGGACCACCTGATCCGGGTGCCGGTGACGCCGCCGTTGCTCCAGCCGCTGGTGGCCACGGTTCCGCTGCAGGTGTTCGCGTGCGAGCTCGCGACCGCGCGGGGCAACGAGGTCGACCAGCCGCGCAACCTCGCCAAGTCCGTCACCGTGGAGTGACCCTCGCCTCCTCCACGACACACGAGCCGCACGTCCTCGCCCGCGAGCCGGACGGGTGTCCCGCCCCCGCGCCCCAGCGGCACGCCTGCCCGCAGGGGCGTGGCGGCGTGGCCCGCGCGGTGGTGTGTGGTGGAGGAACCTGGGGGAGGCGCGGGGTCCTTAGGGTGGAGGCATGAGCATCATCGGCGTCGGAATCGACGTGGCCGAGATCGACCGTTTCCGGGCCGCCCTCGCCCGCACCCCCCACATGGCCCAGCGCCTCTTCAGCGACGACGAGCTGACCCTCCCCAGCGGTGAGCGCCGCGGCATCGCCTCGCTGGCCGCCCGCTTCGCGGCGAAGGAGGCCCTGGCCAAGGCGCTGGGCGCGCCGCCCGGGCTGCAGTGGCGGGACGCCGAGGTGTACCTGGAGGAGAGCGGGCAGCCGCGTCTGCGGGTGACCGGCACCGTCGCCGCCCGCGCCGCCGAACTCGGCGTCAGCTCCTGGCACGTGTCGCTCAGTCACGACGCCGGCGTCGCCTCGGCCGTGGTGATCGCGGAAGGCTGATTCCTGGGGAAGACTCGCCGTATGCGGAGTGCCTACAGCGTGGAGACGGTACGGGCGGCCGAGCGGGAGCTGATGGCGCGGCTCCCCGAGGGCGCGTTGATGCAGCGGGCGGCCGCCGGGCTCGCCGCCGCCTGCGCCCAGGTCCTGGGCCGGACGGCGGGACGGGTCTACGGCAGCCGGGTGGTGCTGCTGGTCGGCAGCGGCGACAACGGCGGGGACGCCCTGTACGCCGGGGCCCGGCTGGCGAAACGCGGGGCCGGCGTGACGGCCGTGCTCACGGCGCCGGAGAAGGCGCACCCCGGTGGCCTGGCCGCGCTGCGGCGGGCCGGCGGCCGCGAGGCGAGTACGGCCGAGGCGGTGGCCTCACGCCTGATCGAGGCCGCGGACCTGGTGGTGGACGGCGTCGTCGGCATCGGCGGCCACGGCGGCCTGCGGGAGGACGCGGCCCCGCTGGCGGAACGGGCGGCCGAGGCCGGCGCCGCGGTGATCGCGGTGGACCTGCCGAGCGGTGTGGAGGCGGACACCGGCGAGGTGCGCGGTCCCGCGGTGCGCGCCGACCTCACCGTCACCTTCGGCACCCACAAGGCGGCCCTGCTGGTCGACCCGGCGCGTGAACTCGCCGGTGCGGTGCGGCTGGTGGACATCGGGCTGGACCCGTGGCTGCCGGAGCGGCCGGAGCTGGAGGCGCTGCAGCACGCGGACGTGGCCCGGCTGCTGCCGCGGCCCGGGGCGGAGAGCGACAAGTACCGGCGCGGGGTGGTCGGGATCGCCGCCGGGTCGACCCGCTACCCGGGCGCCGCGGTGCTCGCCGTGGCGGGCGCCCTGCGCGGCGGCGCCGGAGCGGTGCGGTACGCCGGACCGGCCGGGGACGCGGTGCTCGCGCGCCACCCCGAGACGCTGGTGAACGACGGGGGACCGAGGCGGGCGGGCCGGGTGCAGGCCTGGGTCGTCGGCCCGGGCGCCGGGGACGACGCGGACACGGTGGCGCAGGTGCTGGAGGTCGCCGGTGAGGCGGACGTGCCGGTGCTGATCGACGCCGACGGCCTGCGGCTCGCCGACCCCGAGGTGGTGCGGTCCCGGACGGCGCCGACCCTGCTGACGCCCCACGCCGGGGAGGCCGCCGCGCTGCTCGGGGTCGACCGGGCCGAGGTGGAGTCCGCGCGGCTGGCCGCGGCGCGCGAGCTGGCCGGGCGGTACCGGGCGACGGTGCTGCTGAAGGGGGCGACCACGCTGGTGGCCGCGCCGCCCGGGGACGACGGGACGCCGCCCGTGCGGGTCAACCCGACCGGCACGCCGTGGCTGGCGACGGCCGGCAGCGGCGACGTGCTCTCCGGTCTCACCGGGTCGCTGCTGGCGTCGGGGCTGTCCGCGCGGGACGCGGGGAGCGTGGGGGCGTACCTGCACGGGCTGGCCGCGCGGCGCGCGGCCGCGGGGGCGCCGATCGCCGCGCAGGACGTCGCGTCCGCCGTCCCCGACGTCTGGCGCGACATCGCCTCCGGTACCTGACGGGACGGCACGCGGGGCGGGCCTGGTCCGACGGTGCGCGGAGCGGGTCCGGTCCGACGGTGCGCGGGGCGGGTCTGGTCCGACGGTGCGCGGGGCCGGTCCGGGGGCCGGTCCGCCGTTCCGTGACGGGCCCGTGGGCTGGACTCCGCGGGGCGGTCCGCGCGTCGTGCCCCGCGCCCGGCGGCCCGGGGACCCGCCGGGCCGCCGGGCGGCGGGCCTCGCGTTTCCGGGCGGGACGCGGAGATCCCCGTCGCGCGTCGTGCCCCGCGCCCGGTCACCTCACCCTGGGTGCGTCCTCCGCGCCGTCGCCCGTGCTCCCGTCGCCGCGTGACCCGTCATCCACGCGCCCTTACCCGTCATCCGCGCGCCCGCCGCTCACGGCCCGGGCCCTCCGCGGGCCGCCCTCCCCGGCGGTCGGAAGGGGCTCTGTCAGACTGGGGGGACCATGAGTGAACGTGTTCCGCGCCCCCGCACCACCCCCCGCGTGCGAGCCGAGATCGACCTGGACGCCCTGCGCGCCAACGTGCGGTCCCTGCGCGCCCGGGTCTCCGGCGCCGCCCTGATGGCCGTCGTGAAGGCCGACGGGTACGGCCACGGCGCGGTGCGCTGCGCCCGTGCCGCCAAGGAGGCGGGCGCCGAGTGGCTGGGCACGGCGACCCCCGAGGAGGCGCTGGCCCTGCGCGCCGCCGGCCTCCCGGGCCGCGTCCTGTGCTGGTTGTGGGCCCCCGGCGGCCCCTGGCGGGAGGCGATCGCGGCGGACGTGGACGTCTCGGTGAGCGCCTCGTGGTCCCTGCGCGAGGTGACCGACGCGGCGCGCGCCGAGGGCCGCCCGGCCCGGGTGCACCTGAAGGCGGACACCGGTCTCGGCCGGGGCGGCTGCCAGCCCGCCGACTGGCCGGACCTGGTCGCCGACGCCCTCGCCGCCGAACGGGACGGGCTGATCCAGATCGTCGGCCTCTGGTCGCACTTCGCCTGCGCCGACGAGCCGGACCACCCGGCCACCGACGCCCAGCTGGCCCGCTTCCGCGAGATGGTCGGCCAGGCCGAGGCCCAGGGCGTCCGCCCGGAGGTGCGGCACATCGCCAACTCGCCCGCCCTGTTGACCCGCCCCGACGCGCACTTCGACCTGGTGCGGGCCGGCATCGCCACCTACGGCGTCTCTCCCGCCCCCGAGCTCGGCTCCTCCGCCGACCTCGGCCTGCGTCCCGTGATGCGGCTGTCCGCGGACCTGGTGCTGGTCAAGGAGGTGCCCGGCGGGCACGGCGTCAGCTACGGGCACCACTACGTCACCCCGGGGCGGACCACCCTCGGCCTCGTCCCGGCCGGATACGCCGACGGCATCCCGCGGCACGCCTCCGGCACCGGCCCGGTGCTGGTCGACGGCAAGCTCCGCACCGTCGCCGGGCGGGTCGCCATGGACCAGTTCGTGGTCGACCTCGGCGGCGACCTGCCGGAGGCAGGCAGCGAGGCCGTGCTGTTCGGAGCGGGGGACCGGGGCGAGCCCACCGCCGAGGACTGGGCGCAGGCCTGCGGGACGATCGCGTACGAGATCGTGACCAGGATCGGCAGCCGGGTGCCCCGCGTGTACGTGAACGAGCACCCCACCGGGTAATCGAACGGCAGGAGGCCCGGCGGCGCGTGCGCGGCGGCGGGCCGTTCGCCGCGACGAACCCGGGAGACCGGAGAAGAGGGAGCGCCGAGTGAGCGAGGAGAGCCCGGCGGTGACCGTCACGGAGCTGGTGGTCGCCGCCACGGGCGCCACCGCCCCCGCCCCCCGGGCACGGCGCCGCCCCACCGGCCTGGCCGGCGCCGCGATCGGCGTGCTCGCCGCGGGCGCGGCCGCCGGGGTCGTCGTCGAGCGGCTCGCCATGGGCGGCGGCGTCCGCCGCAGGGCCCGCCTCGCCCTGGAGTTCGGCGGCCCCTACGGCACCCTGCGCGGGACCCCCGGCACCGCCCTCGCCGAGGACGGCACCGCCCTGCACTACGAGGTCGACGAGGCCCCCGTCGCCGTGCCCGAGCCGGCGCCGCCGCGCCGCCGCCGGCTGTTCGGCGGCCGCCGCGAGCAGGCGGCCGTGCGTCCGGCCCCGGTGACGGTGGTGTTCAGCCACGGCTACTGCCTCAACCAGGACTCCTGGCACTTCCAGCGCGCCGCCCTGCGTGCCGCCGGCGTGCGCGCCGTCTACTGGGACCAGCGCAGCCACGGCCGCTCCGGACGCGGCGTCACCCGGGCCCAGCAGGGGCCGCCGGTCACCATCGACCAGCTGGGCCGCGACCTGAAGGCCGTGATCGACGCCGCCGCGCCCACCGGTCCGCTGGTGCTGGTCGGGCACTCCATGGGCGGGATGACGGTGATGGCGCTGGCCGAGCAGTTCCCCGGCCTGGTCCGCGAACGGGTCGCCGGGATCGCCCTGGTGGGCACGTCGTCCGGAGGGCTCGCCGACGTCCACTTCGGGCTGCCCGCCGTCGGGGTGAACGCGGTGCGGCGCCTGCTGCCGGGCGTGCTGCGGGCGCTGGGGCGGCGGGCGGACCTCGTCGAGCGGGGACGGCAGGCCACCGCCGACGTGTTCGCCGGGATCGTCACCCGGTACTCGTTCGCCTCCGCCGACGTCGACCCGGTGGTCGCCCGGTTCGCCGAGCGGATGATCGAGTCCACGCCGATCGACGTGGTCGCCGAGTTCTACCCGGCCTTCGACGCGCACGACAAGACGGCTGCGCTGGCCCGCTTCCACGGGCTGCCGGTGCTGATCGTCGCGGGGGAGGGCGACCTGGTCACCCCGGTGGGCCACAGCGAGGCGATGGCCCGGGAGCTGCCCGAGGCGGAACTGGTGCGGGTGCCGGACGCCGGCCACCTGGTGATGCTGGAGCACCCCGAGATCGTCAACGCCCGGCTCGCCGACCTGCTCGCCCGCGCGGGAGCACCGTCCGGGGCGGCTACCGTGGGGTCCCATGGAAGCACCCGCGGCACCGCACGACCACAGCGAGCAGAACCCCCACGGTCCCAGTGAGCCGGCCGGAGCCCGGCGGACGCTGGAACTGACCGTCACCTCACCCGAGGACATGCTGGACCTCGGCCGTAGGCTGGCCGGCCTGCTGCGCGCCGGCGACCTCGTGATGCTCACCGGCGAGCTCGGCGCCGGGAAGACCACGATGACCCGGGGCCTCGGCGAGGGCCTGAACGTCCGCGGCGCGGTCACCTCGCCGACGTTCGTGATCGCCCGCGTCCACCCCTCCCTCGGCGACGGGCCGCCGCTGGTCCACGTCGACGCCTACCGGCTGGGCGGCGGGCTGGACGAGATGGAGGACCTCGACCTCGACGTCTCGCTGCCGGAGTCGGTGATCGTCGTGGAGTGGGGCGAGGGCAAGGTCGAGGACCTCACCGAGGACCGCCTCCAGATCCTGATCGCCCGCGCCACGGGGGACGACGCCTCCGGCGACGCCGACGACGACGTCCGCCGCCTGACCGTCACCGCCGTGGGCCCCCGCTGGACCACCGCCGACCTGAGCCCCCTCGAGGCCTGAGCCGCCCCTCGCCACCCGGCAGGGGGCCCACCCCCGACACCGTGCGGGCAGCCGGAGGGCAGGCGCACGTGCCGTGCAGAGCCGGGGCCGTGGTCGGTGCCGGCACACGTGCCGATCGTCCTGCGGGCGATCGTGCCGCTGGGCGATGGGGGTCCCCCGGACGAAGTCTCGGGGAGGGTGGGCGCAGGGCCTCACGTTCTTGCGGGGCGGCTCGCAGCACGGGGCGCAAGCTCCCGGCAGGGGGGCGGAACAGTGCTCCCCCGCAAGGCGCGGCAGGCGGCTACGCGGCCTCGCGCGCAGGCCGGCCCTCACGGGTGGCCGGGGAGGCCGGGGCCGGCGGCACCGAGACCGCCCGGGCCGCGGCGCAGGAGGCCAGAAGGTCCCGCATCGACACCGCGCCGGCGCCGCGCGCACCCGCGCCGCCCTGGTGCTGCTCCGTGGCATCGGGACGGCCGTGGCCGGCAACCGGAAAGAGCATGACGCCTCCTGACATCCCGAGGACGGGCGTGGTTAGGTAGACCTAACCACGCCCGCCGGTCGCCGCGCAATATCTTCCCGACGCGGTGTCGGAAACCCCGTGCGGGCGTTCGACGCCCCCGGCGCTCCTCGGGCGCCGCCGGGTGGCCCGGCGGCCCCGCGTCCCTGGGGATGCCTAGGGAACGACCACCACGCCCGCCCTCAGCTCCGCGAAGTCCCACATCGCCGCACCGTCCGGCCGCGCCTCGCGGATGCCGCCGGTCCCCGGCGCCGGGCTCCCCGCCACCGGGCCGCCGCCGCGAAAGGCGCTGAACCCGACGACCACCCCTCGTACCTTCGCGAAACGCACCACGTGCTCGATGGCCGCCCCGTCCGCCCCCGTCCCCCGCAGCGAACGCGAGGTCACCGCGTACCTGCCGGGCGCCGGGTCCACCGCGCCGGGGACGACCCGGAACACCCGCCGCACCCGGCCCCGCGCGTCAACCAGCCACACCCGGTCCTGCCCCAGCGAATAGACGACCCGCTCCCCGGCGCCCGACCGCGCCGGAAGCCCCAGCGGACCCGGCCGCTCCGGCGGGGCGGCGGCCCGGGAGGCGGCCGGCGCGCCCGGCGACCGCAGCGCCGGCGGCACCTTCGCGTGGGCCTGCAGCCCGAGCACCACCACCGTCGTGAGCGCCGCGCCCGTCAACGCCGCCACCAGCACCCCGCTGCGGACCGCCACCGCCGGTCTCCCTCGCTCGTCGTCACTCGCACTCTTGGCCGCTCGCGCCATTCGTCACTCAGCGCACCCGTGCGTGTGCGAGACGTTAGCAGCGGAGGTGCGCGGAGCCCGGCGAGGCCGTGCGCGGGCCCGGGGAGCCGTAGGCTGTTCGCGTGCTCTTGCTCGCTCTGGATACCGCAACCCCCGCCGTCACCGTCGCCCTGCACGACGGGACGGACGTCGTCGCCTCGTCGAGCCAGGTGGACGCGCGCCGCCACGGAGAGCTGCTGCTGCCCACCGTCCACCGTGTCCTCGGTGCGGCGGGCGTCGGCCTCGACGCCGTCACCGGCATCGTCGTCGGCGTCGGACCGGGCCCGTACACCGGTCTGCGCGTCGGCCTGATGACCGCGGACACCTTCGGCCTGGCGCTCGGCGTCCCCGTCCACGGCGTGTGCACGCTGGACGGGCTGGCCTACGCCGCAGACCTCGACGGCCCCTTCGTCGTGGCGACCGACGCCCGGCGCAAGGAGGTCTACTGGGCGCGTTACGCCGACTCCCGCACCCGCCTCACCGACCCCGCCGTCGACCGCCCGGCCGACCTCGCGGACGAGGTCGCCGGGCTCCCCGCGGTCGGCGCGGGCGCGCTGCTCTACCCCGACGCCTTCCCCGACGTGCACGCCCCCGAGCACGTCTCCGCCGCCGCGCTGGCCTCGCTCGCCGCCGAGCGGCTGGCCGACGGCGAGGAGCTCGCGCCCCCGCGCCCGCTGTACCTGCGGCGCCCGGACGCCCAGGTGCCCAAGAACTACAAGGTGGTCACCCCCCGGTGAGCGCGGCGGCGAACGTCACCGCCCCCGCCGCGGAACTCCGTGAGATGCGCTGGTGGGACATCGACCCCGTGCTGACGCTGGAGAAGGAACTGTTCCCCGAGGACGCCTGGTCACGGGGCATGTTCTGGTCCGAACTCGCCCACGCCCGCGGGCCCGGCGCCACCCGTCGGTACGTGGTCGCCGAGACCCCGGCGGGTGAGCTGGCCGGCTACGCCGGGCTCGCCGCCGCCGGCGACCAGGGCGACGTCCAGACCATCGCCGTCGCCCCCGCCCACCAGGGCGCCGGCCTCGGCAGCCGGCTGCTCTCCGAACTGCTGCGCGCCGCCACCGACTTCGAGTGCCACGAGGTGATGCTCGAGGTCCGCGTCGACAACGTCCGCGCCCAGAGGCTGTACGAGAGGTTCGGCTTCGAACCGATCGGCTTCCGCCGCGGCTACTACCAGCCGGGCAACGTCGACGCCCTCGTCATGCGCCTGACCGACCCGGCCTCCGCGCCCACCGCCGTCACTCCCTCCGCTGCACAAGGAACCCGGAACCATGGCTGACCTGCGGGACGAGCCCCTCGTCCTCGGCATCGAGACCTCCTGCGACGAGACCGGCGTCGGCATCGTCCGCGGCACCACCCTGCTGGCCGACGCCGTCGCCTCCAGCGTCGACGAGCACGCCCGCTTCGGCGGCGTCGTGCCCGAGGTGGCCTCCCGGGCCCACCTGGAGGCGATGGTCCCCACGATCCAGCGGGCCTTGAAGGACGCGGGCGTCACCGCCAAGGACCTCGACGGCATCGCGGTCACCGCCGGACCCGGCCTCGCGGGCGCCCTGCTGGTCGGCGTCTCCGCCGCCAAGGCGTACGCGTACGCGCTCGGCAAGCCGCTCTACGGCGTCAACCACCTGGCCTCGCACATCTGCGTGGACCAGCTGGAGCACGGGCCGCTGCCCGAGCCGACGATGGCGCTGCTGGTCTCCGGCGGCCACTCCTCGCTGCTGCTGTCCTCCGACATCACCTCCGACGTGCGGCCGATGGGCGCCACCATCGACGACGCGGCCGGCGAGGCCTTCGACAAGATCGCCCGGGTGCTGAACCTGGGCTTCCCGGGCGGCCCGGTGATCGACCGGTACGCCAGGGAGGGCGACCCGAACGCCATCTCCTTCCCGCGCGGCCTCACCGGCCCGCGCGACCCCGCCTACGACTTCTCCTTCTCCGGCCTGAAGACGGCGGTGGCCCGCTGGATCGAGGCGAAGCGGGCGGCGGGCGAGGAGGTGCCGGTCCGTGACGTCGCCGCGTCCTTCCAGGAGGCGGTGGTGGACGTCCTCACCCGCAAGGCGGTGCGCGCCTGCAAGGACGAGGGCGTCGACCACCTGATGATCGGCGGCGGCGTCGCCGCGAACTCGCGGCTGCGGGCGCTGGCCCAGGAGCGGTGCGAGGCGGCGGGCATCCGGCTGCGGGTGCCGCGGCCGAAGCTGTGCACCGACAACGGGGCGATGGTCGCGGCGCTGGGGGCCGAGATGGTGGCGCGCGGGCGGGACGCGTCCGCGTGGGACCTGTCCGCGGACTCCTCGCTGCCGGTGACCGAACCGCACGTGCCGGCGCCCGAGGGGGCGGAGGGGTACGCGCACACGCACGGGCACGGGACCGGGACCGGGCACACGCACTCGCACTCGCACGATCACGTGCACGAGGTGTCCAAGGAGAACCTGTACTCGTGACGGTGGCGCTGATGTGGGAGGCCCGGGCGGCCGAGGGCCGCGGGGAGGAACTGCTCGCGTGGGCGCGGGGGCAGGGGCTGCCGCGGGAGCCGGTGCGGCGGGAGACGTTCCGGGCGCCGGGGGACCGGGTGCTCGTCGTCACCTGGTGGGACGCCGCTCTCCACGACACCCTCCCCGAGCTCCCCGCGCCGCCCGACGTCCTCACCGCCCGCCCGCCGCACCGCTGGCGCTTCGAAAGCCTCGGCCTCACCTGACCGCTCGGGGCCCGTGCCGCCGCCTTCGCGCGACGGTCCGCGCGCTGCCGTCCCACGGGCGGCATGCCTGACGTTGCTGCGGGCGGCACAGGCGGGCGCAGGCCCCGACCTCCGCGGCGAGCGGCTTCCACCACTCCGCCCAAGCCGACGGCACCGTACACACGGGACCCTGACCGCAGCGCGGCCCAAGGCCAAGCCCCGGTGGGCAGCACTGTTTGATCCCCCGACCCGCCCCCTGCCCGGGAGGACTTTCGTTCCATGGAGCGAGCCGTCCTGCGAGGACGTGGGCCCCTGCGCCCACCTCCCCCAAGGACTTCGTCCAGGGGGTACCCCCACCCCCAAGCTCTCGGCTTCGCTCGAGCAGGTGGGGGTACCCCCGGACGAAGTCTGGGGGAGGACCCCCATCGCCTCAGCGGCACGATTGCCCGCAGGGGGCGCGGGACTACGACTGCCCGCAAGAGGGCGGGAGGGCAACTGTTCCGCGGGGCGGCGCCCCGCGGGGTGTTCGACGGTGTTCGTTCGGTGTTGGGGGCGTTGTCAGTGGCGGGTGCGAAGATCCTGGGAGGTTCTGTCGAAGGCCCGGACCGAGTGCCGGGCCGCCCGTAAGGGGGTCGGCGATGTGGGACGAGCGGAGTACGACTCGCGATCGCGAACCGGTGCTGCTGCGCGACGTGCTGGCGGCGACCACCGCGGCGCTGCACCAGGCCTCGCGTGAGGCCGAAGCCGTGGCGGCAGCCGCCACCGCGCCGGCGACGGCATCCGCGGCGGAGGCCATGATGCCGGGGCCCCGGTGCGGGGAGTGCGGCGCGGAGACGCGCCGCGCCGCCCGCGCGATACCGGGGCGCCGCCCGCGGACGGGGCCAGGCGCGGCCGCGGCCGGCGCCTGCCCCAACCGTTCGGCGGCATGAGACCACCGGCCCGGCCCGTCCGCCGAACGAGGGACGCAACCGGGCCGATCAGATGACCAATTACCTCCACCGGCCCAGTCGTCAGGACTGACCCGGCGCCCCGGGGGTCACAGCTTTCCCGCAGACCGACTCGAACGAGACGCGGGAGACCAGATGACATCCGGGAGCACAGGGCAACGGCTACGGCGTCGGCATCGCCGCGCCGCATGGGTCACCGGCGGCCTGTCCGCCTCGCTCGCCGTCACGCTGACGTGGAGCGCGGCGGCCGGCGCCGTGGCCGCGGAGCCGCGTGAGGCCACGCGCCCGGGGCCGGTGGCGGCCGCGGGCCCGGGCGACCGGTGCGAGGAGGAGGACGGCGGCCTGGGGTCCGACGTCCTGTCGTCGTGGCTGTCGAACTGGGGCCTCGGCGACCGCGCCGTGCATGGCTGCGACGGCGAGTGGGACAGGTGCCGGGAGCGACCGCTCCCGGACCCCGACCGGCAGCCCGGCGCCGGCCGCCCTGACGACACGGGCCGCCCCGACGATGCCGGCCGCCCCGGCGACACGGACGGCTTCGACGACGCCGGCCGCCCCGAAGGCACGGGCCGCCCCGACGACGCCCGGCGGGGCGAGGCCTCCCGCCCCGCCGCGGACGCCGCCGGAGCACAGGCGGGTACACGCACAGGTACCGCCCCGCGCGGGATCACGCGGGGCGGTACCTGTGAGACGCCGGAGGGCTGGACCGAGGTGACCGGCGAGCTGGTGGACGTGCCGCCCAACGGCGGCAGCGCCGTCAGCGTCGCCACCTGCCCGCGCGGCACGGTCGCCGTCGCCGGCGGCTGGTCGACCTCCGAGCCGGGCCTGGTGCCGGGAGTCTCCCAGCGGCTCGGCGAGGACGGCTGGCGCGTCGTCTTCGACAACCCGACCGACGAGCGGATCAGCGGCGTGGCGTTCGCCTACTGCGAGGCCGGCCGGGCGGACGAGGCCGACAGGGCCTAGCCGGCCTTGGTGACCTCCGTCCGGCAGAGCAGCTCGCGCTCGTGCCCGACCACCCGGGTCTCACCGGTGAGGGTGAGCGGGAAGACGTGCCGCACGTCCGCCGAGGAGGCGGCGAGTCGCAGCTCCAGCTTCCCGGGCTCGACCACGCGAACGTTGTCGCGCCCGGTGAAGGAGGACAGGTCGGCGTGGAACCGGAAGGTCACCCGGCGGGCCTCGCCGGGGGCGAGCTCCAGGCGCTGGTAGCCGACGAGCTTCACGTCCGGGCGGGTGACCGTGGCGACGGGGTCGTGCAGGTACATCTGCACGACCTCGGCGCCGGCCCGGTCACCGGTGTTGCGGACGGTCGCCGACACCTCGTAGGTGCCGTCGGTGCCGATCTCCGTGCCGGAGGCCGGGGCCTCGAAGCCGTCCCACTCGAAGGCGGTGTACGACAGGCCGTGGCCGAAGGGGTACAGCGGCGTCGGGTCCAGGTTGGTGATCTCGTTGGCCAGGCCGAGCGGCGGCTGGAGGTAGGTCCACGGCTGACCGCCCGGGTCGCGCGGCACGCTGACGGGCAGACGGCCGGACGGGGTCACCCGCCCGGAGAGCACGCCCGCCACGGCGGGGCCGCCCTCCTCGCCGGGGAAGAAGCCCTGGACGATGCCGGCGAGCCGGTCCGCCCAGCGGCCCAGCGCGTAGGGACGCCCGGTGAGCAGCACCGCGACGACCGGCTTGCCGGTCTCCAGCAGCGCGTCGAGCAGGTCGCCCTGGACACCCGGCAGGGCCAGGTCGGCGGCGTCGCAGCCCTCGCCCGAGGTGCCACGGCCGAAGAGGCCGGCCCGGTCGCCCAGCACCGCCACGACCACGTCCGAGGACGAGGCCAGCGCGGCCGCCTCGGCGAACCCGGCGGTGTCCGTCTCCGAGGTGTCGCAGCCGAGGGCGAACTCCACCGTCGCGTCCGGGAACTCGCTCCGCACGGCCTCGAGCACCGTGGGGATCTCCACGCCGAGAGCGACCTCGGGGTGGTGCGGCAGCACGTGGGAGGGGAACGAGTAGCAGCCGAGCATCGCCATCGCGTCGTCGGCCCGCGGACCGACGACCGCGATGCGGCGGACGGCCGAGGGGCCGGACGCGCTGAGCGGCAGCGTGCCGCCGTCGTTGGCCAGCAGCACCACCGACTCCTCGGCGATCCGGCGGGCCAGCGCGCGGTTGGCGTCCGAGTCCAGATGGAGGGAGCCCTTGGGCTCCGGCGACCAGTCCTCGTCGAGCAGGCCCAGCTCGCACTTCTGCAGCAGCACCCGGCGCGCCGCCCGGTCGATGAGGTCCTCGGAGGCCCGGCCCGCGCGCACCTCCTCGATCAGCGGCTTGCCGAAGCAGCGCAGCGTCGGCAGCTCGACGTCGACGCCGGCCTCCAGCGCCACCCGGGCCGCGTCGCCGAGGCCGTCGGCCACCCGCTGAAGGTTCTCCAGGAAGCCCACGCCGAAGTAGTCGGCGACGACGGTGCCCTCGAAGCCCCACGTGCCGCGCAGCAGCTCGGTCAGGAGCCAGGGGTCGGAGTGCGAGGGAACGCCGTCGATCTCCGTGTACGCGGCCATCACGGAGCGCGCCCCGCCGTGCCGCAGGCCGTGCTCGAACGGCGGGAGCGTGACGTCGGCGAACTCGCGCACGCCCGCGCGCACCGGCGCGTGGTTGCGGGCGCCCGCGGAGGAGGCGTATCCGGCGAAGTGCTTCAGCGTGGCGACGATGCCTGCGGTCTCCAGGCCCTTGACGTAGGAGGCGGCCACGGTGCCGACGAGGTACGGGTCCTCGCCGATCGTCTCCTCGACCCGGCCCCAGCGCAGGTCGCGGACCACGTCCAGCACCGGCGCGAGGCCCTGCTGGACGCCGGCGGCGACGAGGTCGGCGCCGATGCGACGGCCGAGCTCCTCGACCAGCTCCGGGTCGAAGGAGGCGCCCCAGGCGAGCGGCACCGGGTACGCGGTGGCGCCCCAGGCCGTGAAGCCGGCCAGGCATTCCTCGTGGGCGACGGCGGGTATGCCGAACCGGTTGGCCGCCATGATCGTCCGCTGGGCGCGGGCGAGCGCGCGCGCACCCTCGTCGGGGTCGATCGGGGCGGTGCCGTAGGAACGGGTGATCTGGCCGAGGCCGTGGGAGATCACCTCGTCCCAGTCCCAGTCGGTGGCCATCTCGTGCTGGTGCGGGGCTACGCCGGCTTCCGCATCCGTCGAGGCGCCGACCCACACTCCGTAGAGCTGTGCGGTCTTCTCCTCCAGGGTCATCCGGGAGAGAAGATCCTCGACACGGGCTTCGGCGGGAAGTGCGGAATCACGCCAGGGGGCGGTCATGATGCTCCTGAGGGAAAGGTGTTACTTGCCGCCGACGCCCATCAACCCGCTCACCAGGGCCCGTCGGGCCACGAGGTAAACGACGAAGATCGGCACGCCGGAAAGGACGACGGAAGCCAGCAGCGCGGGGATGTTGACCCCGAACTGGCTGACGTAGTTGTAAAGGCCCAGGGTGAGGACGCGAGGCTCCTCGGACTGGGTGAAGATCAGCGCGAACAGGAAGTTGTTCCAGGCCTGCAGCGCAGAGTAGATGATCACCGTGCTGATGCCGCCCTTGGCGAGGGGGATCACCAGCTGGAAGAGCATCCGGGTCGGGGAGGCGCCGTCCAGGGCCATGGCCTCGTAGGACTCCTCCGAGATGTCGCGGAGGGTTCCGGTGAGGACCAGGACCGAGACCGGCATGGCGAACGCGGCGGTCGGAAGGATGATCGCCCAGAGGGTGTCGTAGATGTCCAGCTTGGTGATCAGCAGGAACAGCGGCACCACCACGGCCTGGGCCGGGATGGCCACGCCGAGGAGGAACAGCCGGAAGGCGCTGCCGGACCAGAAGCCGCGGTTGCGGACCGCGACGTAGGACAGCGGCACCGAGAGGCAGACCACGATGACGACCACACCGATCGCGGTCAGCGTCGTGTTCCACAGGTAGTGCGAGAAGCCCGAGTCGAGGACCAGGCTGTAGTTGTCCAGCGTCGGGTTCTTCGGCGGCGTGAGGGCGCCCCGGCCCATCGCCTCCTCCGGGCCGGCCAGCGAGGTGGTGATCATCGCGTAGAGCGGGATCAGCACGATCAGCAGCCAGACGAAGGACGCCAGGCCGGCGATCGGGTTGGAGCGCTTCGTCCGGTGTCGGCGGCCGGACGACGCGAGGGTGTTGCTGCGGTGGGACATGGCGGTCACATCCCTTCCCGGACGCTGTTCATCTTGCCGAAGCCCGTGAGACGGATCAGCAGCAGCGACAGGCCGGTGGCGGCGATCACCAGGAAGGTGGCGACGGCGCTCGCGTAGCCGTAGTCGTAGGAACGGAATCCGGCTTCGTACATGAGGTAGGGCAGGATCTTCGTGTCGGTGCCGGGGCCGCCCTGGGTGAGGATCAGGACGGTCTCGAAGTAGGTCAGGGAGCCCACCACCATCAGCACGCCGGACATGGCCATCGTGTGGCGCAGCTGGGGCAGCGTGATGGAGAAGAACTGGCGCAGTCCGCTCGCCCCGTCGATCGCCGCGGCCTGGTACAGGACCTCGGGTATCTGACGGGCGCCGCCCTGGTAGATCAGGGTGTGGAACGGTATGAACTGCCAGGCGCCGACGAACACGATCGCCAGGAAGGCGCCCGAGGTGGTGCCGAGGGTGTCGCCCTTGATGACGCCGTAGTTCGGGTCGAGCAGGGCGAAGAAGAGCAGCGCGATCGCCGTGGAGGACAGCAGGAACGGGACGAAGAAGATCGCCGAGAGCACCGCGCGGTTGCGCTGCTTGCCCGCCGCCCACACTCCGAGGAGCAGGGAGATCACGGTCTGGAAGGCCCAGCTGACCACCGTGAGGAGCACGGTGATGAACAGGGAGTGCATGAGCTGTGGATCGGTGAACAGGTTCTTCCAGTTCTCCAGGCCGACGAAGCCCGGATCACCGAGGCCGTTCCAGTCGGTGAACGACAGGTAGACGGCCAGAGCCATCGGAACGACGGCGAAGAACGTGAAGAACAAGACGCCGGGCAGCGCCCAGGACGCGTTCGGGCGACCCACACGGGTGGCCCGAGCGTCGCCCTTGGGCGCTGCGGCGGCGGACTTGGTGACCGGATAGGTCACTTGAGCCCCTTCAGTGCATTGACGAACTCCTTGGGCGAGGACTGGCCCAGGAAGAGCTTGTCGATTTCGGTGAGCATCGGCGTCTGCCATTCCGGCTTGACGGCCTGGTCCCAGCTGAGGGTGAACGCCGGGGCGTCCTGGACCAGTCCGTACTGGAACTTGGCGAACTCCGGGTTGGGGGAGGCGTCGAGCAGCGCGCCCGCGTTGGACGTGGTGGGGATGTCGCCGTTGGCGACCAGCGCCTTGGCGTACTCCTCCGACGCGCAGGTCTTGAGGAAGGCGATCGCCGCGTCCCGGTTCTTGGTGCGGGCGCTGAGCGACCAGTAGTTGGTCGGGTTGCCCACGACGTTCTTGATGTCGCCCTGGCCGCCGGTGTACTCGGGGAAGGCGATCCAGCCCAGGTCCTTCTCGGCGAACTTCTTGAACTTGCCGAGCTGGGTGGAGTACTCCCAGGAGCCCATCAGGTGCATGGCGGCCTTGCCCTGCGCGAGCAGGGCGGAGGCGCCGCCGTTGTTGTACTGGACGGAGCTGAAGCCCTTGCCGAAGGCGCCGCCGTCGATCAGCTTCTCGATCTCCTCGGCCGCGCGCAGCACCGCCGGGTCGCCCCAGGCGGCGGCGTCGCCGTTCTGGATCTTGCGGAAGACCTCGGGGCCGCCGATGCGGTCCACCAGGTACTCCACCCACATGAGCTCGGTCCACTTGTCCGCGCCACCGAGCGCGAAGGGCTGGATGCCGCGGGCCTTCAGCTTCCTGTTGGTCTCCAGGAGCTGGTCCCAGGTGGTGGGGGCCTGGAGGCCGTTCTCCTTGAAGACCTTCTTGTTGAAGAAGAGCAGGACGGGCTGCATGCCGCGCATCGGGATGCCGTACGGGCGGCCGTCGAGGGCTCCGGACTGGATGATCGACGGCAGGAAGCCGTTCTTCAGCTCAGGAGTCGACTCGATGATGTCGTGCAGGTCGATGAGCTGGTTCTCGTCGACGTACGCCTTGATCGAGCCGCCGCCCCAGTTGAAGAACAGGTCCGGCGCGCTGGGCGAGCCCATGGCGGTGCGCAGCTTGGCGGGGTAGTCGCTGCCCGGTATGCGCTGCAGCTTGATCGTGCCGTTGGTCTTCTTGGCGGCCGGGGACGTGTTGAAGCGCTTGATCGCGTCTTCCTGGATCCTGGCGGCATCGTCGCCCCAGACGAAGGCGGTGAGCGGTCCGCCCTTGCCGTCCTCGCCACTGTCGTCGCCGGAGCCGCACGCCGTGAGGCCGGCGGTGAGCAGAGTGGCGCCGCTGACGCCCAGGAACCAACGCCTGCTGAGGTGCTCCATGGACAAGTACTCCTCGGGGGAAGCGGTCTTCGTTGACCGCAAATCTACGGTTTCAGGGCGATTTGGGGGAGATGCCCTGTGTGTGACTCACAGCACCGAGGTGTGGGGGCGCTTGGGGGGCTTCCTCCGAAGCTTTCGATCGTTGCCGCGAATGTTTTGGGAACCTAAGCGCGTCAGAGGGGTTCGTCAAGACCCTGGGCAGATATACGATCCCGAACCATGACCTCACCGGAATCCGCCGAAACCCCTTCCGTGCCCCGGCAGGGACGCACAGCGACGCTTGCCGAGATCGCGCGGGCGGCGGGTGTGTCCGCGCCAACAGTTTCGAAAGTTCTCAACGGCAGGGCCGACGTGGCCCCAGCCACCCGCTCGCGCGTCGAACGCCTGCTGCGCAGCCACGGTTACCGCAGGCGTCGCGCGGACGCCTCCCGGTCCCCGCTGATCGAACTCGTCTTCCACGAGCTGGAGAGCGCCTGGGCCATGGAGGTCATCCGCGGCGTCGAGCGAGCCGCGCGCCGCGCCGGCCTGAGCGTGGTGCTCTCCGAGAGCGCCGGACGTCACACGCCGGGCGGCAGCTGGGCGGACCAGGTGGCCGCGCGGCGGCCGCACGGCGTGATCCTGGTCCTGTCCGGGCTCGACGAGGGTCAGCGCACGCTGCTGACCAGCCGGTCGATCCCGTTCGTGGTGATGGACCCGGCCGGCGACCCGGGGGCGGAGGTGCCCTCGGTGGGCGCCACCAACTGGCAGGGCGGCCTCTCCGCCACCCGCCACCTGGTGGAGCTCGGCCACACCCGGATCGGGGCCATCAGCGGCCCCACCCGGATGATGTGCGCCCGCGCCCGCGTGGACGGCTACCGGGCCGCCCTGGAGACCGCGGGGCTGGCCGTCGACCCCGGTCTGATCCTGGACGGCGACTTCCACCACGAGGCGGGCTACCGGCTCGGCCTGGACCTGCTGCGCCGGGACAACCGGCCCACGGCCGTTTTCGCCGGCAACGACCTGCAGGCGCTGGGCCTCTACGAGGCGGCCCGCGAGCTCGGTCTGCGGATCCCCGACGACCTGAGCGTGGTCGGCTTCGACGACCTGCCGGTGGCCCGCTGGGTGGGTCCGCCGCTGACCACCGTGCGGCAGCCGCTGACCGAGATGGCCGAGGCGGCGACCCGGATGGTCCTCGAGCTGGGGCGCGAGGAGAAGCCGACCGCGGGAGCCCGCATGGAGCTGGCGACGAGCCTGGTGGTGCGCAGCAGCACGGCCCCACCGGCCGTCTGAGAGACCGGAATTCACTGTTCGCCTTCGAAACTTTCGAAAGCTTTTCGGTGGACCTCACGGACCGTGAATTCCGTCCTGACGGCATTCGGACTTATGTTCTGCCCGTGAGTGACAACGAGGGGAACGGGGAGCGTGGCCGGGGGGCCGCCGTCCAGGTGCCGCGCAGGCGCTGGAAGAGGGCCGTGGGATACACGCTCGGGGGAGTGCTGGTGCTCGGCGCCGTGGGGGGCGGCTGGGTCTACCGGCATCTGAACGACAACATCCGCAGCGTCGATCTCGACGCCGCGCTGGGGGACGAGCGGCCGCACGCGCCGGTCGGCATGCCGGTGGGGTCCGGCGGGCCGTCGGCGTCCGCCGCGGCCGGTGAGGGGGCGGGCGGCGGGGCGCTGAACATCCTGGTGCTGGGCACCGATTCGCGTGACGGCGAGGAGAACCGCCGTCTGGGCGGCGGGCCTCCGGGCGGCGCCCGCTCGGACACCGCGATGGTGGTGCACCTGGACGAGGAACGGGCCTCGGCGACGGTGGTCTCCGTCCCGCGCGACACCCTGGTGACCCGCCCGGCCTGTCCGCTGCCGGACGGCGGCACCACGGCCGTCGCGCAGGGCGTGATGTTCAACAGCGCCTACGCCGTGGGCGGTCCGGTCTGCGCGGTCAAGACGGTGGAAGCCATGTCCGGTGTGCCGGTGGACCACTACCTGGAGATCGACTTCGCGGGCTTCGCGGATCTGGTGGACGCGCTGGGCGGCGTGACGGTCGAGCTGGAGCAGCCCATCGACGACGACAAGAGCCACCTCACCGTCGACGCCGGCGTCCAACGCCTGTACGGGGAGGACGCCCTGGCACTGGCCCGCACCCGCCACGGCATCGGCGACGGCGGCGACCTGGGCCGCATAGGCCTGCAGCAGAAGCTGGTGACGGCGCTGCTCGAACAGGTCGCCGAGGCGGACCTGCTGACCGACCCGGTGCGGCTGTACCAGGTGGCGGACGCGGCGACCTCCGGGCTCACCGCGGACACCGGGCTGGACTCGCTGTCCGAACTGGCCGCCTTCGCCCGCACGTTGCGCGACCTCACCCCGGAGGCCGTCCGCACGGTGACCCTCCCGGTGGTCCCCGCCCCCAGCGACCGCAACCGGCTGGTCCCGGACGAACCGGAGGCGGGCGACCTGTGGGCCTCCCTGCTCCCGGGCGCGGAGCCGTTCCCCGATCCGACGCCGACGCCCACACCGACGTCGGCCTCGACGCCGCCTTCGACCGCGGCCCCGTCGTCGTCCCCCTCGTCGCCCCGTCGGGACGTTCCGGTGCAGTGACGTTCCCTCAGGACCCGGCCGCCGGGCCCTGAGGCCAGGTCCTGATCCCGGGCCAGGGGGCGGGCCGGGGCGCCTCACCGGTACGGCAGACACCGTCGCGCGGCGGAGGGCGCGTGGGAGGCGGATGACGGTGGCGGTGGGCGCGAGGTGGGCGGCGGGGGCCGCTGCGGGGAATGCGCGGCGGTAGCCATGGCCGAGGGGCGGCGGGGCCCGTCGCCCGCGCTGCCCGCGCGGGGCGCCCTTTCCCGCGCGGGGCGCGGCTAGGGCGGGGAGGGTGGCGCCGTGCCGCAGGGCGTGACCGTCTGCCTCCCGCGGAGGGTGCCGGCGGTGATCCACGGGGCCTGATCCCCGGCGCCGGGTGGTGACGCCGTCGTCCGGTACCCGACGCCGCTCCGGCGCGCCACGGCCGCTCCGACGGCCGCTCCGGTGCCCGACGGGCCGTCCCGGGCATCGGGGGCCGGCGGCAGGTCTCAGCGGGGGAGCGGGTGCCCCAGGAGCATCGTGGGGGCGCCCGCGACCCGGGTCAGGAAGACCGTGACCGCGTTCCGCCCCTGCGGCTTGGGAAGCGCCTTGCGGCGCAGCTCCTCCGGCTCGACCGCCGACCCGCGCTTCTTCACGGTGAGCGTGCCGACCTGCCGCTCCCGCAGGAGGGCCTTCAGCTTCTTGACGTTGAAGGGCAGCGTGTCGGTGATCTCGTACCCCGTGGCGTACGCGGTGGGCCGCGGCTCGTCGGCGGTGACGAAGGCGATGGTCTCGTCGATCAGCCCGCCGCCGACCTCCTCGGCGACCTCGGCGACCAGGTGCGCGCGGATCACCGCGCCGTCCGGCTCGTACAGGTACCGGCCGACCGGCCGGACCTCCGGGTCGGGCAGCCCCCGGCCGAGCAGCCGGCGCGGGCCGGGCAGCAGCGTGGCGCACACCGCGCCCGGGCGGGCCGTCTCGCCGAACCAGAGGACCGCCTCCTTGACGTCACCGCCGTCCGAGATCCACTCCGCCTCGGCGTCCTCGGGCACCGCCTCGTGCGGGATGCCGGGGGCCACCTTCAGCGCGGCGGCCCGCGAGGCGCCGCGGGCGGCCCCGACCGCCCAGGAGAGCGGCGGGGAGTAGGCCTCCGGGTCGAAGATCCGGCCCCGGCCGCCGCGGCGCGCCGGGTCCACGAAGACGGCGTCGTACGGGGCGGTGTCGATCTCGGTGACGTCGGCCTCCCGCACCTCGATCAGGCCGGCCAGGCCCAGCGCCTCCGCGTTGGCCCGGGCGACGGCGGCGGTCAGCGGGTCGCGGTCGACGGCCAGGACGCGGACGCCGGCCCGCGCCAGCGCGATCGCGTCGCCGCCGATCCCGCAGCACAGGTCGGCGACGGACCGCACGCCGAGCCCGGCGAACCGCGCGGCCCGGTGCGCGGCCACCGAGGCGCGGGTGGACTGCTCGACGCCGTGCGGGGTGAAGAACATCCGCCGGGCGTCGTCCGCGCCGAACTTCGCGGCGGCGCGGTTGCGCAGACGGGCCTGGGCCAGGGCGGACGACACCAGCCCGGGGGAGTGGTCCCGCCGCAGCCTGGTGGCCACGGCCAGCTCCTCGCCAGGCGTCACGTCCCGCACCTCGTCCAGCAGGGCACGGCCCTCGGCGGTCAACAGCGCCGCGAACGCGGCCGACGGATCAGCGGTCTCACTCACCGCCCCATTGTCCCTGCCCGGGGCCGCGGGACGGTCCCCGCCCCGGGGCCGGAGGAGCCTCGCGAGCCGCCCCGCGCACGTCCGACGGGGGCGGGGCTTCACGCAACCCGCCGAGAAATTGGCACTCCGCTTGACCGAGTGCTAACCCCGGTCATAGTCTCAGCCTTGGCACTCGCCCCCGGTGAGTGCCAACACAGCGACGGGCAGGTCCGGCACCCGCGACGACGGATCGACCTGGTCGCCACCTCAGACAGTTAACCCCGTGAGATCTCCGAAGGGGGAGGTCGGATCGTGACGACCGCCAGCTCCAAGGTTGCCATCAAGCCGCTCGAGGACCGCATCGTGGTCCAGCCGCTCGACGCCGAGCAGACCACGGCCTCTGGCCTGGTCATTCCGGACACCGCCAAGGAGAAGCCCCAGGAGGGCGTCATCCTGGCCGTGGGCCCGGGTCGCTTCGAGAACGGCGAGCGCCTGCCGCTCGACGTCAAGGTCGGCGACATCGTGCTCTACAGCAAGTACGGCGGCACCGAGGTGAAGTACAACGGCGAGGAGTACCTCGTCCTCTCGTCCCGCGACGTCCTCGCGGTCATCGAGAAGTAGTTCACCCCGCTTCGCCGAAGCCTGCTCGACAGATGCTCGCTTCCGCCGAAGCCCGCTTCTCCAAGAAGCATCGAGCTGCGCCCCGGACTCCCGCGCCATAAGCCGGGCGCCGGGGCGCAGTTCGCTTTTTCAAGACTTCGTATTGCTCCGACAGACGGCGATACACCGCATTCTCCCGAGAGGGCTGAACCGCTCCCATGGCGAAGATCCTGAAGTTCGACGAGGACGCCCGTCGCGCCCTCGAGCGCGGCGTCAACAAGCTGGCCGACACGGTCAAGGTGACGATCGGTCCGAAGGGCCGCAACGTCGTCATCGACAAGAAGTTCGGCGCCCCGACCATCACCAACGACGGCGTCACCATCGCCCGCGAGGTGGAGATCGAGGACCCGTACGAGAACCTCGGCGCCCAGCTGGTGAAGGAGGTCGCGACCAAGACCAACGACATCGCCGGTGACGGTACGACCACCGCGACCGTGCTCGCCCAGGCCCTGGTCCGCGAGGGTCTGCGCAACGTCGCCGCCGGCGCCTCCCCGGCCGCCCTGAAGAAGGGCATCGACGCCGCGGTGAAGGCCGTGTCCGAGGACCTCCTGGCGACCGCCCGCCCGATCGAGGAGAAGTCCGACATCGCCGCCGTCGCCGCGCTGTCCGCCCAGGACAAGCAGGTCGGCGAGCTCATCGCCGAGGCGATGGACAAGGTCGGCAAGGACGGTGTCATCACCGTCGAGGAGTCCAACACCTTCGGTCTGGAGCTGGACTTCACCGAGGGCATGGCCTTCGACAAGGGCTACCTGTCCCCGTACTTCGTGACGGACCAGGAGCGCATGGAGGCCGTCCTCGAGGACCCGTACATCCTCATCAACCAGGGCAAGATCTCCTCCATCCAGGACCTCCTGCCGCTGCTCGAGAAGATCATCCAGTCGAACGCCTCGCGTCCGCTGCTGATCATCGCCGAGGACGTCGAGGGCGAGGCCCTGTCGACCCTGGTCGTCAACAAGATCCGCGGCACGTTCAACGCCGTCGCGGTCAAGGCCCCGGGCTTCGGCGACCGCCGCAAGGCGATGCTCCAGGACATGGCCGTCCTCACGGGCGCCCAGGTCATCGCCGAGGAGGTCGGCCTCAAGCTCGACCAGGTCGGCCTCGAGGTGCTCGGCTCCGCGCGCCGCGTGACCGTCACCAAGGACGACACCACCGTCGTCGACGGCGCCGGCTCCTCCGAGGACGTCCACGGCCGCGTCGCCCAGATCAAGGCCGAGATCGAGTCCACGGACTCCGACTGGGACCGCGAGAAGCTCCAGGAGCGTCTCGCGAAGCTGGCCGGCGGCGTGTGCGTGATCAAGGTCGGCGCCGCCACCGAGGTGGAGCTGAAGGAGAAGAAGCACCGTCTGGAGGACGCCATCTCCGCGACCCGCGCCGCGGTCGAGGAGGGCATCGTCTCCGGTGGTGGCTCCGCGCTGGTCCACGCCGCCAAGGTCCTCGAGGGCAACCTCGACAAGTCCGGCGACGAGGCCACCGGTGTCTCCGTCGTCCGCCGCGCGGTCGTCGAGCCGCTGCGCTGGATCGCCGAGAACGCGGGCCTCGAGGGCTACGTGATCGTCTCCAAGGTCCAGGAGATGGACAAGGGCCAGGGCTACAACGCCGCCACCGGCGAGTACGGCGACCTGGTGAAGTCCGGCGTCATCGACCCGGTCAAGGTCACCCGCTCCGCCCTGGAGAACGCCGCCTCCATCGCCTCCCTGCTCCTCACGACCGAGACCCTGGTCGTCGAGAAGAAGGAAGAGGAAGAGGCCCCGGCGGGCCACGGCCACAGCCACGGCCACTCCCACTGAGCCACCCCGCTCTCCCACCGAGGCCCGGCCTCCCGCTCCCCGCGGGACGCCGGGCCTCGGCGCGTGGCCGACCTGCGCGTTCCCGAGCTGCGCCGAAGGGGTGATACCAGGCGGAAGCCCGCCACTGACAGCTTCCGTTCGCGGCCGGCTCCCAGGAGAGCTCGGCGTACTCCTGAGCGTGCGGTGGCTGCCCGGCGGCGACGACGACCCGGGTCCGGGGAGTGTCCGGGGGGAACCCGATCACCTGTCGCGATCCCGAAGTGGTCTTGCGTCGCTCGCTGTTGCCGACGTGGGTCAGAACCGGGCCGCCTCCACGATCGCGTCGAGGCAGCCCGGGCAGAGGGATTCGTCCTCGACGGGCCGGAACATCATCGGGACGTCGTGGCGGGTGCCTTCGCACTCGCGGAGCGGCGACGGCTTCGGGGGAGTCTCCGGCGGCGGGCCGCCCGTGCGGGAGGCGGAGCGCGGCGGCACCTCGGTGAGCAGGTAGCGCAAGAGGCCGCCGGGCCTGAGTACGGGGGCGCCGTCGGTGGGCAGGCCGCGCAGGATGTGGGTGCGGATGTCGCCGGGGGTGTGGCCCGCGGCCAGCCAGCGGGCGGTGAGCCGGGTCAGCTCCGGGCGCATGGCGCGGGGGATGCCGCGGAGCTCCGGATCGAGCATCGGGAACGCTGCGACGAGTGCCCAGGCGAGGTCGAGCGTCTCCTGGGCGCAGTCGGGGGCGGCTTCCTCCTCCCGGGCGGGCGCGGGTTCCGGTACCTGGGCGCATTCGGGCCCCTCGGGCGCGGGCTCCTGTTCCGCAGCCGCAGCCGCAGCCGCAGGGGCATGGTGTGAGCCGGGCCCACCCGCCACGTCCACACCTGCGCGTGCCTCCGCGTCGCCGGCCTCTGCCTCCGCGTTGCCGACCTCTGCGTCCGCGTCCGCTCTGTCGTCCGCGTCCGGTGTCGCCCCCGGATGGTGGGAAGTGTTGCCCAGCTCATTCGTATTGCGGAGGGAAGGACCGTCGGTCGGCGGGGTGGTCGGCCCACCGGCGGCCGGAGGACGGCCACTCGGCGCCACCTGCGGCGACACCCGGTGAATGGTGTCCCTCCCCTGCGTCGGCAGGGCGGCGAGGAACTTGTCCGCCTCGGCCGCCCGTAGCGGCACGCTGGAGACGAGCTGCCGGGTGGCCCAGCGCCCGCGCTCGATCTGCACGCGCCGCTCGTGGACGTAGCCCTCGGCGATGAGCTGACGCTTGGCGGTGGTGAAGGCCGACCCGCCGATGCGGGCGCGCTTCGCGGTCTCCGACAGCGTCTCCGCCGCCCCGGGCGGAAGGGAGAGCTGCCAGGTCAGGACGCGAGCCGCGTCCGAGGACAGCCGTGGGTGCCGGATGATCTCGTTGGCGAGCTGGGTGAACGCGCGCGTGGGCGCGATAAAGTTGCGGCAGATCACCGTGGGAGCCTCTTTCCCGTCGTGGTTCAGGCCCTCGCGGACGGGTGCAACCGTCCCGGGGGCCGTTCTCTTGTGCGCCAACCGAACCCGGCCTGGGGCAGGTTGACGAGACGACGCTACTGCACAGTGCGTAGTGCTTAGGGTGCGTTCGGTGAATATGCCCGAGTCTGGGGCGCTTTCCCGCGGCTGATTCACTCCCAGGGGTAACGCCCGCTCCAGGCCCACCGCTTCAGCGGGCGGAGCGGGCGTCGGGCTACGCGCCCGCCAGGCGGAGGTGCCACCAGGGGCGCGGTGAGGCGGGGAGCGGCCGGCGGTGGGCGGCCGCCGGGTCCGGGAGGGTGCGGCGTTCGAACTCGGCGTCGAGCGCGGCCACGATGCGGGCCAGCTGGCGGCGCGGGCCGGACGGCAGGGCATGGAGGAGGGATTCCACGTCGTCCCGCGCCTGGACCGGGTCGCAGCACGGGCAGTCGCCGGGGGGTACGTAGAGCCACCGGCCGGGGCGGCGCAGGAAGGCCTCGTAGGTCAGCAGCGCCTCGGTGAGGAAGCCGGGTGAGAACCTCCGCGCTTCGAGGCGTCGGACGGCTGTCTCGGCGTCCCTCCGCAGGCCGGGGACGCGGCTGAAGGGGCGGGTCCGGACGGAGGCGGACCAGGTGCGGGCGCGGACGGCGCCGGGCGGCCTACGCGGCATCGCCCTTTCGGGTCGGAGTCATGGCCGCATGGTGACACGGTCTCGGCTGCGGAATCCTCCGGTTTTCCGGCTGGTCGCCCCGGCCGCAGATTCGATGAACGTCTATGTTGACGTTCGTCGAATCACTCTGCCATGCTGGATCTGTCAAGAGATCGATGTCTGTCGATATGAGGAGTGCTCGGCCATGTCTTCCCTGCGTACCGCTCTTGCCGCCGCCCGCGTGCGCCGCACCACCGCGGACCTGGTCCGGGTCAGCTACTCGGAGCGCACCGGCGAGGTCTGCACCCGGTCGTGCCGCGCGGAGGCGGCCCGGGAACGCGCCATGACGCTCGCGCTCAGATTCCACTGACCGCCCGCGTCGCCCGCTCGCGCACGTTCCGTCACCCACCGCCCGCACCCGCAGCACCTGGAGTCGTCATGACCGAGCAGCAGCTTCCCGTCGTCGTCATCGGAGCCGGCCCCGTCGGCCTGGCTGCCGCCGCGCACCTCACCGGGCGCGGGCTCACCCCGCTCGTGCTGGAGGCGGGGGAGGCCGCCGGGGCGGCGGTGCGGGAGTGGGCCCACGTGCGGCTCTTCTCCACCTGGAGCGAGCTGGTGGACGCCGAGGCCGAGAAGCTCCTCGCCCCCACGGGCTGGACCCGCCCGGACCCCACCACCTACCCCGCCGGCGGCGACTGGGCCGAGCGGTACCTGCGGCCGCTGGCCGACGTCCTGGGCGAGACGGTCCGCTACGGGGCCACCGTCACCGGGGTCTCCCGCGTCGGCCGGGACCGGGTGGTCGACGCCGAGCGCGAGGACCAGCCGTTCACCGTGCACGTCACCCACGCCGACGGCAGCGAGGAGCGGCTCCTGGCCGCCGCGGTGATCGACGCCTCCGGCAGCTGGACCCTGCCCGGCCCGGCCGGCGGCGACGGCCTGCCCGCCCCGGGGGAGAAGGCCGCCGCGGACCGCGTCGCCTACCGCGTGCCCGACCTGAACGACCCCGCGGCGCGCGCCCGGTACGCAGGCCGCCGCACCGCCGTGATCGGCTCCGGCGCCTCGGCCTTCACCGCCCTCGCCGCCCTCGCCGAGCTGGCCCGGGCCGAGGACGGCGCCGGCACGCACGCCACCTGGATCCTGCGCCGTGGCATCTCCGGCTCCACCTTCGGCGGCGGCACCGCCGACCAGCTCCCCGCCCGCGGCGCCCTCGGCCTCGCCGCCAAGGCCGCCGTGGAGCAGGGCCACGCCTCCGCCGTCACCGGCTTCCGCACCGCCTCCGTCGAGCGCGACGGCGACGGGCGCCTCGTGCTCACCGCCGAGGACGGCCGCCGCCTCGACGCCGTCGACGAGGTGATCGTCCTGACCGGGCTCCGTCCCGATCTGTCGTTCCTCTCCGAGATCCGCCTCGGCCTCGACGAACGACTGCAGGCCCCCGTCGAGCTGGCCCCGCTGATCGACCCCAACCAGCACTCCTGCGGCACGGTCTACCCGCACGGACACCGCGAACTCGGCCACCCCGAGCGGGACTTCTACATGGTCGGAGCCAAGTCCTACGGCCGCGCCCCGACGTTCCTGGCGCTCACCGGGTATGAGCAGGTCCGCTCGGTGGTCGCCGCGCTGGCCGGCGACACCGAGTCCGCCGACCGCGTCGAACTGGTCCTCCCCGAGACCGGGGTCTGCGGTGGCGCGGGCCTCTTCGACACCCCCGCCGCCGAGTCCAGGGGATCCGCCGAGTCCGCGGAGTTCGCTGAGAGCGGCTGCTGCTCCCCGGCCTCCGCCGTCGTCCAGGCACCGCAGGTCGTCGCGCTCGGCAAGCGCCCGCAGGAGAGCGCGAGCCCGGCCGAAAACGGCGGCGGCTGCTGCGGCTGAGGCCCTAGCCTCCCCGCATGACGATCACGTACGAGTGGCGCGGTGAGGTCGGGGAGGCGGAGCTGGAGGCGTTGCACGCCGCGGCGTTCGGCCGTCCGCCGGGGGAGAGCGGATGGACGGAGCAGCTGCGGCGGCACAGTCTCGGCTGGGTCTGCGCCCGTGACGGCGGGACCCTGGTGGGGTTCGTCAACGCCGCCTGGGACGGCGGCACGCACGCGTTCCTGCTGGACACGGCCGTGGCCCCGGACCGCCAGGGCGAAGGCATCGGTGCCGCCGTGGTCCGCAGGGCGGCCGACGAGGCCAGGGGCGCGGGGTGCGGGTGGCTCCACGTCGACTTCGAGGAGCCGCTGCGGACGTTCTACTTCGACGCCTGCGGCTTCCGGACGACCGCGGCGGGACTGCTCGACCTGACGTCCTGAGGACGAACCCGCGGACGCGGCCGCGCGGCGGTGCGGCGGTGCGCGGGGTGAACGCGTGGGGCCGCCTCCTTCCGGAAGAAGGAGGCGGCCCCACGGGTGTCAGCGCGTCACTGCTGCGTGCCCTGCCCCGGCTGCGTGCGCTCGCGCATCTTGCGCAGCAGTTCACGCTTCTGCTCGGCGGCCGTCTGCCGGCTGTTCGAGCTCGCGGTGACGGAGGCCTGCTGGTCGGAACGGGACAGCTTCTTGCGCTGTCCGCCGACGCCGAGCATGTCGTTGCGTCGGTTGGCCATGGGGATCCCCATCGGTGAGTGGTGGGCTGCAACACGGCTGGGTCATGACGCCCACCGGAATCGGAACTGCCCCGGCTGCCCGTAGCCTAACCGGCCCCGTCGCGGGACCGCCCTTCGTGCGGGACCGCCCGCTCCGGACGGGGCCTCAGCGGCCGGGGCCGTACTTGCGGCCCGCCGAGGAGGAGACGCCGCCGAGCAGGTTGCGCGGGACCAGCTTGGTCAGGCCGAGCAGGGCCTTGTAGCGGGGGTCCGGGATGGAGACGGTCCGGCCGCGTGCGAAGTCGTCCAGCGCCGCGGTGACGACCTTGTCGGCGTCCAGCCACATCCAGCCCGGGATGTTGCCGGTGCCCATGCCGGCCCGCTCGTGGAACTCGGTGCGCACGAACCCCGGGCACAGCGCCGTCAGCCGGACGCCGTCGGCGGCCAGGTCGCGGGCCGCGCCCTGGGTGAACTGGACGACCCAGGCCTTGGACGCGCCGTAGGTGCCGCGCGGGACGAAGGCCGCGACCGAGGCCACGTTGATCACACCGCCCCGTCCTCGCTCGCGCATCCCCTCGACCGCCGCTGTGGTCAGCCGCAGCACGGCCTCGCAGTGGACCTTGAGCATCCGCAGCTCGTCGGCGACCGGGACCTCCAGGTAGCGGCCCTTGTTGCCGAAGCCCGCGTTGTTGACCAGCAGGTCCACCGGGTGGCGCCGGTCGGCGAGGCGGACGGCCACCGCGTCGATGCCCTCGTCGGTGGCCAGGTCCGCGGTGAGCACCTCGGCCTCGATGCCGTGCCGGTCGTGGAGTTCGGTCGCCTGCGTGCGCAGCCGCTCGGTGTCCCTGGCCACCAGCACCAGGTTGTGCCCGCGGGCCGCCAGCCGTCGTGCGAAGGCGGCCCCGAGGCCGGCCGTCGAACCTGTGATCAGAGCCGTAGTCATGGGGTCAGGTTATGCAGGCGGTGAAGCGTCCGGGAGGCGGGGCGGCCGGTGGGGAACGCGGGTCAGGAGGACTGCCGCGCCATGTACTTGTGGACGGCCGCGCGCTCCTCATCGGGCAGGTCCTCGCCCGCCTCCAGCAGGCGGGGCAGCAGGGCGCGCTCCAGGGTCAGGGCGCGGAAGCACAGGGCGATCGTCACCTCGTGGTCCGGGCGGCGGACGACCTCCACGGCGTCGCCGGCGCGGACCTCGCCGGGGGTGACCACGCGGAAATAGGCGCCGGGCGCCCCCTTCGCGGTGAAGCGCTTCACCCACTGCGGCTCGGCCATGTGGCCCTGGAAGGTGTTGCAGGGGATCCGGGGCGAGGTGACCTGGAGGACGACGTCCGGCCCGACGCGCCACCGTTCGCCGAGGCGCGCGCCGGAGACGTCGAGGCCGGAGACGGTGAGGTTCTCGCCGAAGACCCCGTTGCGCAGCGGGCGGCCGAGCTCGCGCTCCCACTCGTCCAGGTCCTCGCGGGCGAAGGCGTAGACCGCTTGGTCGTCGCCGCCGTGATGACGCAGTTCGCAGATGGCGTCGCCGGTCACGCCGCTCGCCCCGGTCCCCTTGGGGCCGGGGGCGGAGATCTGGACGGGGCCGTCGACCGGCCGCTTGTCGATGCCGGTCAGGCCGTCGCGCTGGCCCGTGTAGGGGACGGCGGAGGCGGAGCCGAGATTGATCGAGAGGACCTTCATAAGCGGCAACGGTAGCGCCGGTCCCCCAAAGCGGGAGAGAGTTTTTCCCGTCGCACTCCAAGGCTGGCTTATGCTCGGAAGGGTGATCGAAGCTCGTCATCTCCGTGTCCTGCGTGCCGTCGCCGCCACCGGTTCCTTCTCCGCCGCGGCGCGGGAGCTGGGCTGCACCCAGCCGGCCGTGAGCCAGCAGATGAAGGCGCTGGAGTCCTCGGCGGGCACGCCGCTGATCGTCCGCGCCGGGCGGGGCATGCGCCTCACCCAGGCGGGCGAGGCGCTGGTACGCCACGCGGCGGGCATCCTCGCGGGCCTGACCGCCGCGGAGGAGGAGGTCGCCGCGATCGCCGGGCTGAGGGCCGGGCGGGTACGGCTGGTGTCGTTCCCCAGCGGAAGCTCCACCCTGGTGCCGACGGCGCTGGCCGCGCTGCGGGCCGAGCATCCCGGCACCCAGGTGTCGCTGGAGGAGGCGGAGCCGCCGCGTTCGGTGGAGATGCTCCGCGCCGGCGACTGCGACGTGGCGCTGGCCTTCCGGTACGGCCGCGCGGGAGATTCCCCGGAGCCGGGAACGGGGACGGAAACGGGGACCGGACCGGGGACGGGAGCCGACGGCGTCCGAACGCGAACGGGAGCCGGCCAGGCAACGCGGTCCGAGTCGGAGGAGTGGGACGACCTGGTGGTGCGGCCGCTGCTGAGCGACCGCCTGGTGGGTCTGGTGCCCGAGGGGCATCCGCTGGCGGCCGCCGAGTCCGTGGGCATCGGCGAGCTGGCCGGGGAGCCGTGGATCGCGGGCTGCCCCCGGTGCCGGGGGCAGCTGGTGGAGGTGTGCGCCCAGGCGGGCTTCACGCCGCGGATCGACTTCGCGACGGACGACTACCCGGCGGTGGTCGGGCTGGTCGGCGCCGGGCTCGGGGTGGCGGTGCTGCCCCGGCTGGCGGTGGAGGCGGTGCGGGGGCGGGGCGTGCGGGAGGTCCGCGTCGAACCGGCGGTGCGGCGCGAGGTCGTCGCCCTCACCCTCGCCGACCTGGAGCACGTCCCGGCCGTGGCGGCCACCCTCCGCCAGCTGGAGCGCGCGGCGGCCGCCCGGGGCTGAGCCCGGGGGCGCACCCGCACCGCGCCGCGCCCGCACCCGCGCCGCGCCTGCACCGCGCCCGCACCGCAGAAACGTTTCACTCGTGACCGGCGACCGTGCCCCTAGTCGATGCCCTCGCCGTCGCCGTCGGGCCCCATGCCGTGGCCGCCGTGCGCCGCGTGGCCCCCGCGGTCCGGCACCGGCACCAGGCGGTGGCGTGCCCGCCCCATCAGCTCCTCGCGCTCGTCCTCGGTGAGGCCGCCCCAGACCCCGTAGGGCTCGCGTACCGCCAGGGCGTGCGCCGCGCACTCCGCCCGGACCGGGCACCGCATGCACACCTCCTTGGCCGAGTTCTCACGGGCGCTGCGCGCCGCCCCGCGTTCCCCCTCCGGATGGAAGAAGAGCGAACTGTCGACCCCGCGGCAGGCGGCGTGGAGTTGCCAGTCCCACAGGTCCGCGTTAGGACCGGGAAGGCGGGAGAAATCAGCCATGACGTGTCCCCTTGGTGCTGGTTGCCGGTTCGGCGACCGCGTACCCGCGATCAATGAAGATCTACGAACGATCTAAGGAGATGAAAATATGACTCATTGCGAATCTAGTCACAGACACCCGCAAAACGGAAGAAATGGGGCCAATCAGGTCAGACGGCCTGAGGAAAACTTGTGTGCATGCTGTGTGTGACCGAGAGGTGATGACCCCCTCACGTAGAGTGCTGAAGGCGGCCTTTCTCCCCGTAACTCTTTCGAGTGACCGTCGTTGAGAGGGCGAGGCGGTCGACGGAACAAGCGCTCGGGTGGATGATCCGAGAGGCCCACGAAGGATCGACCGCACAGGTGACGATTTCGTACCAGCCTGGAGGCTCAAGGTGACGCGCATCAGCTGCGGAGGGCGGTCATGACTTCCGTCCTCGTCTGTGACGACTCCCCGCTTGCCCGAGAGGCGCTCCGCCGCGCGGTCGCGACCGTGCCCGGCGTCGAGCGCGTGACGACGGCGGCCAACGGCGAGGAAGTCCTCCGCCGCTGGGGTGCCGACCGCTCGGACCTCATTCTCATGGACGTCCGCATGCCCGGCCTGGGCGGTGTCGAGACGGTCCGCCGCCTCCTCTCCGCCGACCCCGGGGCCCGCATCATCATGCTGACGGTCGCCGAGGACCTGGACGGCGTGGCGCTCGCCGTCGCCGCCGGCGCCCGCGGCTACCTGCACAAGGACGCCTCCCGGGCCGAACTGCGCGCCACGGTGACGCAGGCCCTGGCCGACCCGACCTGGCGGCTGGCCCCGCGCCGGCTCCGTTCCGCCGAGATGGGCGCCGCGCCCACGCTCACGGCGCGCGAGATCCAGGTCCTCGAGGGCATGAGCCACGGACGCTCCAACGCCGAGATCGGCCGCGAGCTGTTCCTCTCCGAGGACACGGTCAAGACCCACGCCCGCCGGCTCTTCAAGAAGCTCGGCGCCTCGGACCGGGCCCATGCCGTGGCACTCGGCTTCCGGTGGGGTCTGGTCCGTTAGGACCCGCCGGTGGGTCGCCTCGATGACTGCGTCAGGGCGGGGTACCGGAGATTCCTCCGGCGGACCCCGCCTGCCGCACCCGTGACGGAGACTGCAGAACCTCCTGACGGGTGCCCGATGCTCGTTTCGCCGCGGATGCCGCATCCTTGAGATGTGGAGTTCTCGGGGACGAGTCGGTCGAGCGGAAGGGGAGGGCGCAGCGGATGAGTGCCGGCGCACCTGCTCATAACGCTTCGGTGCACAACCAGGGCCGCGGCGGACCCGCCTCGCGGGCTCCGGTGCACCATGGAGCGATGCGCGACGACGAGACGACGGTGATCGGTGCTCTCGTCCATCGTGCCGTCGACGGGGACGAACAGGCGACGCACGACCTGCTGGCGCGGGTGCACCCGCTGGCCCTGCGCTACTGCCGCACCAGGCTGTCCCGGCTTCCCGGCGACGCCCGCCACTTCGTGGAGGACCTGGCGCAGGAGGTCTGCGTCGCGGTGCTGCTGGCGCTGCCGCGCTACCGGGACACCGGCCGGCCCTTCGAGGCCTTCGTCTGCGCCATCGCCGCCCACAAGGTCGCCGACCTGCAGCGGGCCGCGATGCGCCACCCCGGGTCCACGGCGGTGCCGTCCGACGAGATGCCCGAGCGGCCCGACGACTCGCTCGGTCCCGAGGAGCGCGCGCTGCTCAGCAGCGACGCCGAATGGGCCAAGAAACTGCTGGCCAACCTCCCGGAGAACCAGCGTGAACTGCTGCTGCTCCGCATCGCCGTCGGCCTGACGGCGGAGGAAACCGGCCAGATGTTGGGAATGTCACCCGGTGCCGTCCGGGTCGCCCAGCACCGTGCGCTGAGCCGTCTGCGGGCGCTCGCCGAGCAGTGACGGTCACGGCCTGCGACGGCCGTACCGGCGTTTTCCGGCCACGGCGCGGTTCCTGCCCGGTGCGAGGCGTCCTCGCGCGCGCCGGCCGGTCGCCCGCTCACCCCTCGTAACCGAACGCGGTGCCGCCCTGTCACCCGCCGCGCCCACGAATGGTGGAATGCCGCGCCGCCGGATCCCGTTAGCATGGACATCCGCACCGATCAAGGCCATGGGGAAGGTGTCATGACTGCAAACGTCGACGGAGTGCCCGCCAAATTCGCGACGCTCGGGCTGACCTACGACGACGTGTTGCTGCTACCGGGAGCGTCCGACGTCCTCCCCAACGCGGTCGACACCTCCACCCGGATCTCCCGGAACATCAAGGTGAACATCCCGCTGCTGTCCGCGGCGATGGACAAGGTCACCGAGTCCCGGATGGCCATCGCGATGGCCCGCCAGGGCGGCGTCGGCGTGCTGCACCGCAACCTGTCGATCGAGGACCAGGTCAACCAGGTCGACCTCGTGAAGCGCTCCGAGTCCGGCATGGTGACCGACCCGATCACCGTGCACCCGGAGGCCACCCTCGCCGAGGCCGACGCGCTGTGCGCCAAGTTCCGCATCAGCGGCGTCCCGGTCACCGACCCGGCGGGCAAGCTGCTCGGCATCGTGACCAACCGCGACATGGCGTTCGAGTCCGACCGCACCCGCAAGGTGCACGAGGTCATGACGCCGATGCCGCTGGTCACCGGCACGGTCGGCATCTCCGGCGCCGACGCCATGGAGCTGCTGCGCAAGCACAAGATCGAGAAGCTTCCGCTGGTCGACGAGGCGGGCGTCCTCAAGGGCCTCATCACGGTCAAGGACTTCGTCAAGGCCGAGCAGTACCCGCACGCCGCCAAGGACGCGGAGGGCCGGCTGCTCGTCGGCGCCGCCGTCGGCGCGAGCCCCGAGGCGCTGGAGCGCGCCCAGGCGCTGGCCGCCGCGGGTGTCGACTTCCTCATCGTGGACACCTCCCACGGCCACAACAGCAACGCCCTGAGCTGGATGGCGAAGATCAAGTCCGCGGTGCACGTGGACGTGATCGGCGGCAACGTCGCCACCCGTGACGGCGCGCAGGCGATCATCGACGCCGGCGCCGACGGCGTGAAGGTGGGCGTCGGCCCCGGTTCCATCTGCACCACCCGCGTGGTCGCCGGCATCGGCGTCCCGCAGGTCAGCGCCATCTACGAGGCGTCCCTCGCCGCCCGCTCGGCCGGTGTGCCGGTGATCGGCGACGGCGGCCTGCAGTACTCCGGCGACATCGGCAAGGCCCTGGCGGCCGGCGCGGACAGCGTCATGCTGGGCAGCCTGCTGGCCGGCTGCGAGGAGTCCCCCGGTGAGCTGCAGTTCATCAACGGCAAGCAGTTCAAGTCCTACCGCGGCATGGGCTCGCTCGGCGCGATGCAGTCCCGCGGCCAGGGCAAGTCCTACTCCAAGGACCGCTACTTCCAGGCCGAGGTCAGCTCCGACGAGAAGCTGGTGCCCGAGGGCATCGAGGGCCAGGTGCCCTACCGCGGCCCCCTCTCCAACGTCCTGCACCAGCTGGTCGGCGGTCTGCGCCAGACCATGGGCTACGTGGGCGCGGCGACCATCGGCGAGATGGAGTCCAAGGGCCGGTTCGTCCGGATCACCTCGGCCGGTCTCAAGGAGAGCCACCCGCACGACATCCAGATGACGGTCGAGGCGCCGAACTACAGCGGCCAGATCTGACCCGCGGTACCTGAACAGTTCCTAGAGGGCGGCCCCGCCGGGTGCGGGTGCCGCCCTCTTCGTGGGCGTCGGCGATACTGGATGACGCCTGACAAGCAGAGGGAAAGGCCACAGACGTGACTGAGATCGAGATCGGGCGCGGCAAGCGCGGCCGCCGGGCGTACGCCTTCGACGACATCGCCGTCGTCCCGAGCCGCCGTACGCGGGACCCGCAGGAGGTCTCGATCGCCTGGCAGATCGACGCCTACCGCTTCGAGCTGCCGTTCCTGGCCGCGCCGATGGACTCGGTCGTCTCCCCGGCCACCGCCATCCGCATCGGCGAGATGGGCGGCCTCGGCGTCCTCAACCTCGAGGGCCTGTGGACCCGGTACGAGGACCCGCAGCCGCTGCTCGACGAGATCGCCGAGCTGCCCGCCGAGGCGGCCACCCGCCGCCTCCAGGAGGTCTACGCCGCCCCGATCAAGGAAGAGCTGATCGGGCAGCGCATCAAGGAGGTGCGCGACGCCGGTGTGGTGACCGCCGCGGCGCTCTCCCCGCAGCGCACCGCCGAGTTCTCCAAGACGGTCGTGGACGCCGGCGTGGACATCTTCGTGATCCGCGGCACCACGGTGTCGGCGGAGCACGTGTCCTCCTCGCACGAGCCGCTCAACCTCAAGCAGTTCATCTACGAGCTCGACGTGCCGGTCATCGTCGGCGGCTGCGCCACCTACACGGCCGCGCTGCACCTGATGCGCACCGGTGCGGCCGGAGTGCTGGTCGGCTTCGGCGGCGGCGCCGCGCACACCACGCGCAACGTGCTGGGCATCCAGGTGCCGATGGCCACCGCGGTCGCCGACGTGGCGGCGGCGCGCCGGGACTACATGGACGAGTCCGGCGGCCGGTACGTGCACGTGATCGCGGACGGCGGCGTGGGCTGGTCCGGCGACCTGCCCAAGGCCATCGCCTGCGGCGCGGACTCCGTCATGATCGGCTCCCCGCTGGCGCGCGCCACCGACGCGCCGGGCCGCGGCCACCACTGGGGCATGGAGGCCGTCAACGCCGAGCTGCCGCGCGGCAAGAAGGTCGCCCTGGGCACCGTGGGCACGCTGGAGGAGATCCTCACCGGTCCCTCGCACTCGCCGGACGGGTCGATGAACTTCTTCGGCGCGCTGAAGCGGGCCATGGCCACGACGGGCTACAGCGAGCTCAAGGAGTTCCAGCGCGTCGAGGTGACGGTCGGGGACTCCCAGCACCGCCGCTGACCGCCGCACGCGTCACGCAACGAGGGCCCGCCCCCGGTCGATTCCGGTGGGCGGGCCCTCGTCGCGTGACGGCCGGCAGGCTCAGTCGTCGCCGAACTTCTTGGCGACGCTGAACGCGGCGAAGCCGCCGAAGGCGATGAACGCGATGGTCAGGAGGTCGAGATTCTCGCTCCAGACCTCCTGGATGATGCCGAAGTTCCCGGTCAGGACCTCGAAGAAGTTGGCGCCGAGCAACGTCGTCTGGTCCGCGGCGCTGACGGAGTAGCCGATCAACTGGCCGAGGTAGACGGCGCCCAGGGAGACGATCGCGCCGATGATCGCGGTCACCGGGTTGCCACCGGCGACCTTGCCGCTGACCAGGCCGACCAGCGCGCCCACGCCCACCGCGGCGTAACCGACCTCCACCTCGGCCTTGCCCATGATCATCCCGTAGATCACCGCGGCCACCAGGCCGGTGACCAGGGCGGCCACGGCGCCCAGCGCCAGCTTGCCGCCGGAGGGCAGCGCGGGAATCGCGGGGGCGGTGTAGGACGGCGCCGCCGGGCCGGCACCGGGGTAGGCCTGCGGCGCACCCTCGGGGGCGCCGTACGGAGCGCCCTGCGGCGGGCCCTGCGGCGGGACGCCCGGGGCGGCCGCGTACGGGTTGTTCTGGGCCGGCTGCTGCGGCGGAGTTGGCTGCGTCATGACGTTCCCCCGGGGATACGAGCGGGTGTGCGAGGACTCGGCAGAGTAGCAGTGGAGCCGCTTCACCTTCGAGGGATTCCGGCCACCGGTCGCCCGACCGCCCCGCGGCAGCCGTCAGAGCCGGTGAGCCGCACCGGTCGGCGTCGCCCCCCTGGTGTCCAGCAGCAACTGGGCCTTCACCGCGAGACTCTGCAGGTCGTAGGCCCGGTGCTGCTGGAGGAGGACGGTCAGGTCCGCGTTGGCCGCGGCCTCCAGGAGCGAGTCGGCGCGCGGCACGGGCCGGTCGTGAACGCGCCATTCGCCGACGTAGGGGTCGTGGAAGACGACCTGTGCGCCCAGCTCGCCCAGGTGCACGGCGATCTCCTCGGCGGGGGAGCGATGCGCGTCGTCGAGGTCGGGCTTGTAGGTGACCCCCAGCAGCAGGACCCGTGCGCCGCGGGCGGACTTGCCGTGCTCGTTGAGCAGGGCGGCGGCCCGCCGGGCGACGTACCGGGGCATGTCGGCGTTGACCCGCCGGGCGAGGTCCACCATGCGCAGGGCGGGCGCGGCGTGGCCGGCGGGCTGCGCGGTCAGGTCCCGGGGGAGGCCGTGACCGCCGACGCCGGGGCCGGGGCGGAAGGCGTGGAAGCCGAACGGTTTGGTCTCGGCGCAGCGGATCACGTCCCACAGGTCGACGCCCAGGTCGTGGCAGAGCGCCGCCATCTCGTTGACCAAGGCGATGTTGACGTGCCGGAAGTTGGTCTCGAGCAGCTGCACCGTCTCGGCCTCGCGCAGGCCGCGGGCGCGCACCACCCGGTCGGTGATCCGGGAGTAGAAGGCGAGGGCGGACTCGGTGCAGGCCGGGGTGAGGCCGCCGACCACGGTCGGGGTGTTGGCGGGCGTCCAGGTGCGGCTGCCGGGGTCCACACGGCTGGGGGAGTAGGCGAGGTGGAAGTCCCGGCCGGCCGCCAGGCCGGAACCCTCCTCCAGCAGGCGGCGCAGCAGGCCCTCGGTGGTCCCCGGGTGGACCGGCGACTCCAGGATCACGGTGGTGTGCGGGTGCAGCCGGGCGGCCAGGGTGCGGGCCGCGGCGGTCAGCTCCGTCAGGTCGAGCCCGCCGTCGGGGGCCTCGGTGACGGGGGCGCAGATGACGGCGGTGCGGACCTTGGCGAGCTCGTCGGGGCTGGTGGTGGGGCGGAAGCCGCGGGCCAGCATGCGGCGGAGTTCGGCGGCGGTCAGGGAACCGGAGTCCGGTCCGAAGCGGTAGCCGAGCGTACGGACACCTGCGGCGACGGCGGCCTGGGCCAGCGGCAGGCCGAGCGGTCCGAGTCCGATGACGGCGAGATCTGCGGGCATGGGTGGGCCGTCCTTCCCGATAGCCGGAGGGGGACAGGTGCGCCACCCGGGAGATCCCTCCGGCCGAGCGGGACCGGCGGTCCGGGGGATATCCCCCGATGTGAACGCACTGTCAGACTAGGAGTAAATATGACCGTTATGCGGGATTGTGGGCGACGTGCGCGTGTTGATCACGCGGATCAGCCTCAGGAGTGACGGGCCGCCGGTGACGTGCGGCGATGCCGGGAAGGTTGTCCACAGGCCGGGGACGGGTGGTGGCCGATCCGCAGCCGGGCGGTGAGAATCGATCAGCACGGGTGACCCACCCAGTTCGACCGGCAACACGACCACAGCGTGGGAGGCAGCGGTGAGGACAGCGACACTCGGGCCGGAGCAGCGTGACGAGTCCCTGGCGGCCCTGGCCGAGCGGGAACTGGACGTCCTGGTCGTCGGGGGAGGGGTGGTCGGGGCCGGCACCGCGCTGGACGCGGCGACCCGCGGGCTGGTGACGGGCCTGGTCGAGGCGCGGGACTGGGCCTCGGGCACCTCCAGCCGCTCCAGCAAGCTCGTCCACGGCGGGCTGCGCTACCTGGAGATGCTGGACTTCGCCCTGGTCAGGGAGGCGCTGAAGGAGCGCGGCCTGCTCCTGGAGCGGCTGGCGCCCCATCTGGTGAAACCGGTGCCCTTCCTCTACCCGCTCCAGCACAAGGCCTGGGAGCGCGCCTACGCGGGGACGGGCGTGGCGCTCTACGACGTCATGTCCCTGGCCCGCGGCCACGGCAGGGGCCTGCCCGGCCACCGTCACCTGACCCGCCGTCACGCGTTGCGCGTCGCGCCCTGCCTGCGCAAGGACGCGCTGACCGGCGCCCTGCAGTACTACGACGCCCAGATGGACGACGCGCGCTACGTCGCCACGCTGGTGCGCACGGCCGCCGCCTACGGCGCCCAGGTCGCCAACCGGACGCGGGTGACCGGGTTCCTGCGCGAGGGCGAGCGGGTGGTGGGTGCCCGGGTGACGGACCTGGAGGGCGGCGGCGAGTACGAGATCCGCGCGCAGCAGATCGTCAACGCCACCGGCGTGTGGACGGACGACACCCAGGCGATGGTCGGCGAGCGGGGCCAGTTCCACGTCAAGGCGTCCAAGGGCATCCATCTGGTCGTCCCCAAGGACCGCATCCACTCCGCGACGGGGCTGATCCTGCGGACCGAGAAGTCCGTGCTCTTCGTCATCCCCTGGGGCCGGCACTGGATCGTGGGCACCACCGACACCGAGTGGAGCCTCGACAAGGCGCACCCGGCCGCCTCCAGCGCCGACATCGACTACCTGCTGGAGCACGTCAACTCGGTGCTGTCGGTGCCGCTCACCCGTGACGACGTGGAGGGCGTCTACGCCGGTCTGCGGCCGCTGCTGGCCGGCGAGTCGGAGGCCACCAGCAAACTGTCCCGGGAGCACACGGTGGCCCATCCGGTGCCGGGCCTCGTGGTGGTGGCCGGCGGCAAGTACACGACGTACCGGGTGATGGCCAAGGACGCGGTCGACGCCGCGGTGCACGGGCTGGACCGCAGGGTCGCGCCCTGCGTGACCGAGGAGATCCCCCTGGTGGGCGCCGAGGGCTACCGGGCGCTGTGGAACGCCCGGGCGCGGATCGCGGCCCGCACCGGCCTGCACGTGGTGCGGGTGGAGCACCTGCTGAACCGCTACGGCTCGCTGGCCGAGGAGGTGCTGGAGCTGATCGCCCAGGACCCGTCGCTGAGCATGCCGCTGGGCGGCGCGGACGACTATCTGCGGGCCGAGGTGGTGTACGCGGCCACCCACGAGGGGGCGCTGCACCTCGACGACGTGATGACCCGGCGGACGCGCATCTCCATCGAGACCTTCGACCGGGGCACCCGCAGTGCGCGGGAGGCGGCGGAGCTGATGGCGCCGGTCCTCGGCTGGGACGAGGAGAAGAAGGAACGGGAGATCGAGCACTACGAGAAGCGGGTGGAGGCGGAGCGGGAGTCGCAGCGGCAGCCGGACGACCTCACGGCCGACGCCGCACGGCTCGGAGCGCCCGACATCGTCCGTTCCTGAGCGGGAACCGCGCGGGCCCGAAGAAGAGTGGAGAGGGTGGCCGGGTGCGTGGGTAGACGTGTGGTGGCAGCCCGTCATCGGGTAAGCACGGCACACGGGTTCACCGGGCACCCGGCGACCCGCCCGCTGGTCGGGTGAGGGACAATGGAGGCTCTGTCAGGGCGGGTTGCATGAGGGGACGCATGTCGGAGACGGAGCGGGCGGGGACACCTCGTCAGGACAGGACCGGACGTCTCCTCGCCGGTCGTTACCGGCTGGAGTCGGTCGTCGGCCGAGGCGGCATGGGCACGGTCTGGCGGGCCAAGGACGAGACGCTGGGCCGGACGGTCGCGGTCAAGGAACTGCGGTTCCCGGTCAGCATCGACGACGACGAGAAGCGCAGGCTGATCACCCGGACACTGCGCGAGGCCAAGGCGATCGCGCGCATCCGCAACACCAGCGCGGTGACGGTCTACGACGTGGTCGACGAGGACGACCGCCCGTGGATCGTGATGGAGATGGTCGACGGCAAGTCCCTCGCCGAGGTGATCCGCGAGGACGGCACGCTCAACCCCCGCCGCGCCGCCGAGGTCGGCCTCGCCGTCCTGGACGTGCTGCGCTCCGCGCACCGCGAGGGCATCCTGCACCGTGACGTGAAGCCGTCCAACGTGCTGATGTCCGAGGACGGCCGGGTGGTCCTCACCGACTTCGGCATCGCCCAGATCGAGGGCGACCCCTCGCTCACCTCCACCGGCATGCTGGTCGGCGCGCCCTCCTACATCTCCCCGGAGCGCGCCCGTGGGCACAAGCCGGGGCCCGCCGCCGACCTGTGGTCGCTGGGCGGCCTGCTGTACGCCGCGGTCGAGGGCGTGCCGCCGTACGACAAGGGCTCCGCCATCGCCACGCTCACCGCGGTGATGACCGAACCGGTCGACGAGCCGCGCCACGCCGGGCCGCTGCGCGAGGTCATCTTCGGACTGCTGGAGAAGGACCCCGCCAAGCGGCTGGACGACGCCAAGGCGCGGGCACTGCTCGGCGCGGTGGTCTCCGGGACGGCGGCCGAGGCCGAGTCCACCCCCGTGGACGCCGTGCGGACCGTCCCGCTGCCCGAGGAGCGCAAGGGCTCGGCCGCGCTGCCCGTCACCGGCACCACGCCGCGGCCCGCCGCCGGACCGGGCGCGAGGGCGGCCGGAGCCGCAGGCGCCGCCGGGGCGGCCGCGGGTGCCGCCGCCGGAGCCGCGTCCACGCCGACCGGCACGCCCGCCGCGTCCTCCGCGTCCGGCGCCTCCTCCGCGTCCTCCGCGTCCGGTGCGTCCTCCGCCTCCGGTGGTGCGGCCTCGGTGCCGGGTCCGGCCGCGACGCCGACCGACACCCCGGCCGCCCGTCCGGGCTGGCCCCTGATGAGCACGCCCTCCGACATGGCGGACCGGCCCGCCCCGTCCGGGCCCGTGAAGCCCCGCGGCTCGCTGGGCGACGTGTTCTCCCGACAGTCGGTGCTGGTCGCCGTCGCCGTGGTGGCGGCCCTCGTGCTGCTGATCGCCGTGCTCGTCAACACGCTCGGCGGGGACTCGGAGAAGTCCGGCGGGGGCGGCGTGGCCGCCAGCGGCGAGCCCGATCCGGGCGGGAGGAAGAGCGGTTCCGCCGACGCCTCCGACGAGCCCGGCGACACCGCCTCCTCGGGCGCCGACGACGGAGCGAAGGACGACAAGGGCGGCAAGGCCGACGACAAGGGCGAGGACAAGGGCGGCGAGGACAAGGGCAAGGGGTCCGGCAAGAGCGACGACCTCCTGAAGACGACCACCTACCGGGCGGCGCAGGGGTACACCGTCGGCCTCCCCTCCGGCTGGCGCTACCGCTCCACATCCCCGGCCGGTGACCGTTTCTCCGGCCCCGACGGCCAGCAGCTGCTGATCGGCTGGACCAGCACCCCCAAGGACGACGCGGTCGCCGACTGGAAGCAGCTGGAGAAGTCCATGGTGCGCGACCAGTATCGGCGGATCCGGATAGCGGGGGTGGACTACCGCGGCTGGGAGGCGGCCGACTGGGAGTTCACCTACGTCGACGGGAGCGGCACCAAGCAGCGCACCGTCGACCGCGGCTTCGTGGTGAGTCCGACCCAGGGCTACGCGCTCATGTACACGACGCCGGCCGCCGACTGGGACGGCGAGCTGCGCAAGAAGACCTGGGCCACCCTGGCAGCCACCTTCAAGCCGAAGTCCTGAGCGCGCAGAATCGTGGCACGGCCGGATGTCGCATCCGAGCGGCATGTGTCGGCCATGGCACGTATCGTGAACCAGCGCGGACCGTACGCATACGGCAGAACGGCCGGAACGCGGCGCACACCGAACGGATTTGACCGGCCGGGCGGAGCGGGGAGGGTGTGGTGGACGACTACGCGGGACGGATACTCGCCGATCGCTATCGCCTGCCCGTGCACCCCTCCGGCGAGGACCGCTACGACCTCGCCGAGAGCCTGGCGTTCGACACGTACAGCGGGCAGGAGGTGCGGGTCCGTCAGATCCCGCTGCCCGAGGTCGTCGAGGCCGAGGTGCTCGACGCGGACGGCCTGCCCGAGGGGTACAGCGCGGCTTACGGGCGCGGCGGCCGCGAGGACGGGGAGCCGGCCGAACCGGCGGTGCGGCGCGCCTTGGAGGCCGCCCGGGAGGCGGCCAGGATCGCCGACCATCCCCGGCTCGACCAGGTCTACGACGTGTTCGCCGAGGGCGGCTCGCTGTGGGTGGTCGGCGAGGCGGTGCCCGGGCGTCCGCTGGGCGACCTGCTCGCCGAGCGGACGCTGACGCCGTACCGTGCGGCCGAGGTCGCCGCCGACCTGCTGATGGCGATCCGGGTGCTGCACGGTCACGGCTGGGTGCACCGCAACATCACGCCGCGCACCGTCGTGGTCTGCGAGGACGGGCGGGTGGTCCTCACCGGTCTCGCCGCCGGCGCCGCAGAGGAGGCGCTCTGCGGGTACGACCCCGTCCCGCCGGAGACGCCGCCGCTGGACGCCCCCGAACCGCCCGGCGCGGAGCCCGAGACCTTCGGGGCCGACGGCGGTGCCGGGGTCGATGCCGGTTCCGGTGCCGGCGCCCGTGAGTTGGGGCCGGGATCGGGGACGGCCGGTGCCGCCGGGCACGAGACGTACGGCGCCGCGGCGTACGGCACCGAGGCCGGGGCGTACGGCACCGGGACGACAGGGGCCGGGGGGTACGGCACCGGGCCGACAGGCTCCGGGGAGTACGGCTCTGGGCCGTACCGCTCCGGGACGTCCGAGGCCGGGTCGTACGGCTCCGGGACGTCAGGTGCCGGGACGTCAGGTGTCGGGACGTCAGGTGTCGGGACGTCAGGTGTCGGGACGTCAGGTGTCGGGACGTTCGGTGCCGGGTCGTACGGGGCCGAGTCCCGGGCTCGTGGCACGGAGCTCGAGGCGTCGGCGTCCGCCGGTGCGCTTCCCGCCGCCGGTCTGCCCGCCCCCTCACCCTCCTCCGACGGCTGGTCCCCCAACCCGGTCCCGCCCTACTGGCCCGCACCGGCCGGTTCCGGGCCGAACGGCGAGCCGGGGCGCGGACCCTCGTCGGGCTCGGCCGCCGCCTACCGGGACGGTGTCCGCGCGGCCGCCGCCCGGGTGGAGGAGGCCCGCGCGGCCCAGCGGGAGGCCCTCCAGGAACGCGGCGGCGACCGTCCGGCGCTGCCGGGCGCGCGCACGCCGGTCGAGGGGGCGCCCGCCTCGCAGGAACAGGGCAACCCGCCCGGCCGGATCGCGGACCCGTACGGCGTCCAGGGACGCCCCGCCTGGCACGGCGCGACCCCGCGCAGCGGCGCGCCCGCGACGTGGCCGGCCTCACCGGACTCCCCGCCCTCCGCCGGGCCGGGGTCCCGCCCGGCCATCGCTCCCGTGCCGCTGCAGGCCCGGCAGCCCCTGCCCGCGCCGGCTCCCCTGCCGCCCGCGGCACCGATGCCCGCTGCCCTGCCCGAGGCGGCGTCGTCGGAACTCGCGCCTTCGGCCGGGTCCGCGTCCTCGTCCGGGGGGCCGGTGTCCGCGTCCGCGCCGGGAGCGCCGTCCGCGTCCCCTGCGACGCCCGCGCCCTCGGCTCCGCGCCGCGGCCCGGCGACCCCCCTCGCCGCCGAACGCGCCCGGCAGGCGCGGATGACGGTGGTCGGCGCGGTCACCGAGCGGTGGGCGCCCGAGCAGGCCCACCCGGTCCACGACCACTGGCAGCTGGCCGCGCCCGTCGGCCCCGCCACGGACCTGTGGGCGCTGGGCGCGCTGCTGTTCCGCTCCGTCCAGGGGCACGCCCCGTACCCCGAGGACTCCACCGCCGAGCTGGTGCAGCTGGTGTGCTCCGAACCCCCGGCGTTCGCCGAGGAGTGCGGGCCCCTGCGGCCCGTCGTGGAGTCGCTGCTGCGTCAGGACCCGACCGACCGGCCCGACATCGAGGAGCTCGGCGGCTGGCTGCGTTCCCTGGTGCGGTCCGCGCCCGAGCCGGAGGCGGGCGCGCACCTGGTCGCGCTGCCGCCGGCCGACCCCGAGCGGCTGCCGATGGTGCGCCGCAAGGGCGAGCTGGTGCGCCGCCGCCGTGACGCCCGCCGTGACGCGGCGGCATCGCGCGCCCGGCACCGCCGTGCCGGAGCGGACCGGACGGCCCGCTCCGCACGCGCGGAGCGCGTCGACCGCATGGACCGGCCGGAGCCGCGGGACCCCGAGCGTTCGCCGCGCAAGCTCGGCCGGACGCTGCTGACCCTGGTCCTGCTCCTGCTGGCCGGCGCGATCGCCTACGCGATGTTCTTCATGCCCAGGTCCGGGGAGCAGGCGGGCGGTCAGGACCGTTCCGGCAACTCGTTCCCCGCGGACACGACGCCGACCGAGGACACCGGGGGCTCCGAGGAGGCCAAGGACCCCGACGAGAAGCGCACCCCGTCCGCGTCCCCCTCCAAGAAGGCTCCGGCCGAGTCCTCCGGCGAGGCCGGCGAGGCCGGCGGAGAGGTGGCGGAGGGCTTCACTCTGCGCAAGGACCCCGAGGGCTTCCAGGTCGCCGTGGCGAGCGGCTGGCAGCGGGCACCCCGTAACGGACGGGGCCAAGTGGTGTTCTCCAAGGGCGACTTCCGGCTGATCGTGGTGCCGGGCCGGGACAGCGCCGAGCAGTACGGCCGCGACCCGCAGGTCTACCAGCAGGAGCACGAGCCGGAGCTTCAGCCCTACCGCGACTCCACCTGGGCCGGCTCCGGCGGGCTGCGCCGCATCGAGGTGGGCGGCAAGGTCATGGCCGAGGGCGAGTTCACCTGGACCGACGACCAGGGCCGCAAGCTCTTCGTGCGCAACCTGGCGATCCTCGACGGCGGCCGCTACCACGTGGTGCAGCTGCGCGGTCCCGAGGCGGAGAAGGACCAGGTGACCAGGCTCTTCGAGCAGGCGTCCGCGACCTACGAGTACGTCCGCTGACGGTCACGGCTGTGTGACCACCCTCCGCAGGCTGTGGCCCCGTGGGGGTCCGCCGCGATAGGGATGTGTCATGAGCAGCAACGGGGGAGCCGGAAACCGGCCCGAGGAACCGACCAGCTACGGCCTGCAGCCGCCCGCACCCCGGGCCGCCGGCCGCCCGCAGTCACCGTACGCGGCCGGGCAGCACCCGCCGCATCCCGCGGACCGGCAGGTCGACCGGCAGGCGGCGCGGGCCGCAGCGTCGCAGCCTCCGGTACGGCCCATGCCGCAGCAGGCCGCGGCGCACGGGCCGGTTCCGCCGTACCCGTCGCAGGCCCAGCCCCATCCGCAGACGCCCACCCAGGCGGTGCCGCAGCAGTCCGGCGCGCAGGAACCCGGCGCGGGACGGCTGATCGCGGGCCGGTACCGGCTGCTCTCCCGCCTCGGCCACGGCGGCATGGGCACCGTCTGGCGGGCCACGGACGAGACGGTGGGCCGCGAGGTCGCGGTCAAGGAACCCCGGGTCCCGGACCACCTCCCCGCCGCCGAGCAGGAGAACCTGTACACCAGGATGCGGCGGGAGGCCACCACCGCCGCCCGCACCGACCACCCCGCCGTGGTCAACGTTCACGACGTGGCGCTGGTCGACGGCCGGCCGTGGATCGTGATGGAGCTGGTGCGCGGCCGCTCCCTGGGCGACATCCTGCGGGAGGGCACGCTCGGCGCCCCCGAGGCGGCCCGGATCGGCCTCGAGGTGCTGGGCGCGCTGGAGGCCGTGCACACGGCGCGGATCCTGCACCGGGACGTCAAGCCGGAGAACGTGCTGCTCGGCAACCACGACCGGGTCGTGCTCACCGACTTCGGCATCGCCCAGGCCGAGGGCGACACCAGCCTCACCGACACCGGCGCCTTCGTCGGCTCCCCCGAGTACGTCGCCCCCGAGCGGGTGCTGGGGCAGCGCCCCGGGGAGGCCTCCGACCTGTGGTCGCTGGGCGTGGTGCTCTACGCGGCGACCCAGGGCGTCTCGCCGTTCCGCCGCAGCAACGTCCCGGCCACCCTGCAGGCCGTCCTCAACGCGGAGCCGCCCGCGCCCACCGGCGTCCCCGGCCCGCTCACCGAGGTGATCACCGGACTGCTGCGCAAGGACCCCGCGCACCGGCTCGACCACGCGGGCGCGCGCCGCCTGCTGGAGGCGGCGCTGCGTCCCCCGGTGCCGCCGGCCCCGCCGCGTCCCGCGTCCCCGCGCGCCGGCGGCGTGTGGGTGCCGCGCAAGGTGCTGTTCGGCGCGGTGGCCGCCGTGGTGGCCGCGGCGATGGCGACCTGGCTGGTGCTCACCGATCCCTTCGGCGGGTCCCTGCCGGACGACTGGAAGCCGCGCCCGCAGAAGGCCCTCGGCCTCACCGTCAGCGTCCCCGGCGCGTACCAGGTCACCCACCCGAAGCAGGACGAGGACGAGGAGTGGGTGAGGTACACCGACCCCAGCGGCGTCATCATGGTGGAGATCGAGCGGTACTCCCCGGAGAACAGCCTCCAGGACGTCGCCGCCAGTCCGCAGGCCCAGATGTACGCGGAGAACGAACAGTTCGCGAAGTCCGGCGAGTCCGACTTCCAGATGCCCGAGAAGCCGGAGACCCGCCCCGCGGCCGATCAGGAGCACCAGGGCCACCCGGCCGCCGAGAACACGGTCAGGTTCAAGAGCACCGAGTACAACAACCCGCGCCCGGTGGAGATGCGGATCTTCTACTACGAGAACAGCAAGAACGAGATGTACCGGGCAGTGATCCTCTATCCGGGCAAGGGTGACGTCACCGAACGCGGCAGGGAAGTGGCGCGGCACGTGATCGAGGCCCTGGAGTTCGATCCGGCCTGACATGCCGGGCCTGCCGCCGAAAAGACTTCCACGGACGCGTCTCCCGTCACACAACCCCTGATCAGCGCTTTTGTGCCAGCGATCACTGGCACAATGTGATCACGACGTGAAGGGGGGTTACCGATGGGTACCCAAAGTGTTTCGGCCGTCATACCCTGCGCCTCATGACGGACACGCAGGCCTCGCAGGCACGGGAGACAGACCACAACGGCGTCGGCGCCAATCCGGTGGCCGCCGCCCCGTCCGGCGCGCGTGCCGTCGGGGAGGCGGTCACGCCGGAACTGGCGGCCCGGCTGACCAAGGGCGTGGCCGGCTCCGGCCGGACGTACAACCACAGCCCGTTCACCGGTGAGCGGCTCGCCGAGCTGCCGGAATCCTCCGTGGCGGAGGTCGAGGAGGCGTTCGCGCGGGCCCGCGTGGCCCAGCAGGCATGGGCCGCCGTGCCCGTACGGCGCCGCGCCGCCGTCCTGCTGCGCTTCCACGACCTGGTGCTCCAGCGGCAGGGCGAGATCCTCGACATCGTCCAGGCAGAGACCGGCAAGGCCCGCCTGCACGCCCACGAGGAGCTGCAGGCCGTCGCCATGGCCGCCCGCCACTACGGACGCAAGGCACCCGCCTACCTGGCCCCCAAGGGCCACCTGGGCGCGGTGCCGCTGCTCACCAAGGTCGAGGAGCTGCGCCACCCGCGCGGCGTGATCGGCCAGATCGCCCCGTGGAACTACCCGCTGGAGCTGTCCGTCGGCGACGCGCTGCCCGCGTTCGCCGCGGGCAACGCCGTGGTGATGAAGCCGGACACCGAGACCGCGCTGACCGCCCTGTGGGCCCGCGAGGTGCTGATCGAGGCGGGACTGCCCGCCGACGTCTGGCAGGTCGTCCTCGGCGAGGGCCCGGTGGTCGGACCCGAGGTGGTGCGGCACGCCGACTACGTCTCGTTCACCGGCTCCACCCGCACCGGCCGCGAGGTCGCCGAACGTGCGGCCGCCCGCCTGGTCGGCGTCTCGCTGGAACTCGGCGGCAAGAACGCCATGGTGGTCCTGGAGGACGCCGACCTGGACAAGGCCGCCGAGGGCGCCGTCCGCGCCTGCTTCTCGACCGCCGGCCAGCTCTGCATCTCCATCGAGCGGATCTTCGTCCACGAGGCGGTGGCCGACGCCTTCCTCGAGCGCTTCGTCGCGCGCACCCGCGCGGTGCGGCTGGGCAACTTCATCGGCTACGGCGCCGACATGGGCTCCCTGGTCAGCGAGCGCCAGCTGGAGACCGTCACCCGGCACGTCGAGGACGCGGTCGCCAAGGGCGCCCGGGTGCTCACCGGCGGCGTCGCCCGGCCGGACGTCGGCCCCTACTTCTACGAGCCGACCGTCCTGGACGGCGTCGAGGCCCCCATGGCGGTCTGCTCCGAGGAGACCTTCGGTCCGGTCGTCTCCGTCTACCGCTTCAACGACCCCGACGAGGCCGTCGAGCGGGTCAACGGCACCGAGTACGGACTCAACTCCTCGGTCTGGTCCAAGGACACCCGCCGCGCACGGCGCATCGCGGCCCGGCTCCAGACCGGCACCGTCAACATCAACGAGGGCTTCGCGCCGGCCTACGGAAGCGCCCGGTCGCCGATGGGCGGTATGAAGGACTCGGGCCTCGGCCGCCGCCACGGCTCGGAGGGCATCCTCAAGTACACCGAGGCGCAGACCGTCGCCGTGCAGCGGGTGATGCCGCTGGCGCCGTCGTTCGGCCTGAGCGACGAGCAGTACGCGAACGTGCTCACCGTCGGCCTGAAGCTGATGAAGGCCTTCCGCATCCGCTGACCGCGCACCGGGCGGGGCCGCGTCCCCGGACCACCGGCCCCGCCCGCCGCCCGCCGCCTGCTCGCACCGGGCGGCCACCGTCCGCCCCGGCAGTCCGCCGCCGCCGTACCCATCGCCCGCCGTATCCACCGCCCGCCCGGGTTCGTGACCGTCCCGGTTATTGACCGTTCCCGGTCAACCGTTCTCAGTGAGGAGCGCGCACGTGTCGCAGGAGAACGCTTCGCAGGAGAAGACCGCCGGCCTTCCCGACAGCACCGAGGGCCGTCCGCCCCACGACTACGACTACGACGTGATCGTCGTCGGCTCCGGCTTCGGCGGTTCCGTCACCGCGCTCCGTCTCACCGAGAAGGGGTACCGCGTCGGCGTCCTGGAGGCGGGCCGCCGCTGGACCAGGGACTCGCTGCCCCGGAACTCCTGGGACCTCAAGAAGTTCCTGTGGGCTCCCAAGCTGGGCATGTACGGCATCCAGCGCATCCACCTGCTCGGCAACGTGATGGTGCTGGCCGGCGCGGGCGTGGGCGGCGGGTCGCTGAACTACGCCAACACCCTCTACGTGCCGCCGACGCCCTTCTTCGAGGACCCCCAGTGGAAGGACATCACGGACTGGCAGGACGAGCTCACGCCCTACTACGACCAGGCGCGGCGCATGCTCGGCGTCCGGCTCAACCCCACCATGACGCCGTCCGACGTCCACCTGAAGGCGACCGCCGAGCGGATGGGCGTGGGCGACAGCTTCCACCTCGCCCCGGTGGGCGTGTTCTTCGGTGACGGCGAGGACGCCGACGGCAGCGTCACCGCGCGGCCCGGCCAGGAGGCCGCCGACCCGTACTTCGGCGGCGTCGGCCCCGCCCGCAAGGCCTGCACCGAGTGCGGCGAGTGCATGACGGGCTGCCGCCACGGGGCCAAGAACACCCTCAACGAGAACTACCTGTACCTCGCCGAGAAGGCCGGGGCGACCGTGCACCCCATGACCACCGTGCGGTCCGTCACCGAGGACGGCCACGGCGGCCTCGTCGTCGAGACCACCGGCACCGACCGCAAGCGGGCCGACCGAGGCCGCGTCCTGCGCTCCCGCCAGGTCGTGATCGCCGCCGGCACCTACGGCACCCAGACGCTGCTGCACCGCATGAAGGAAGGCGGGCAGCTGCCGCACATCTCCGGCAAGCTCGGCATGCTCACCCGCACCAACTCCGAGGCCCTGGTGGGAGCGCAGACCGACGACCGGCGCTACCGCAGGGTCGGCGGAGGGACGAAGGCGGACTTCACCAAGGGCGTCGCCATCACCTCGTCGATCCACCCCGACGCGAACACCCACATCGAGCCGGTGCGCTACGGCAAGGGCTCCAACGCCATGGGCGCCCTCACCGTCCTCCAGGTGCCGTACGCGGCCAAGGACACCGGCACCGCGCGGCTGCTGGGCTGGCTGGGCAACTCACTGCGCCACCCCCTGCTGACCTTGAGGTCGCTCTCCAACCGGCGCTGGTCGGAGCGGACCATCATCGGCCTGGTCATGCAGTCGCTCGACAACTCGCTCACCACCCACCTCAAGCGCAAGGGCCTGGGCAAGGGGCTGCTCACCGCCCGACAGGGCCACGGTGCGCCCAACCCGAAGCAGATCAAGGCGGCCGTGGAGGCGGCCTCCCTGCTGTCGGAGGAGATCAACGGCTTCGCCGGCAGCAACGTCGGCGAGCTCACCGGCATGCCGCTGACCGCGCACTTCCTCGGTGGCTGCCCCATCGGCGACTCGCCGGAGACCGGCGTCATCGACCCCTACCACCGGCTGTACGGACACCCCGCGATCTCGGTGGTCGACGGCTCGGCGGTCTCCGCCAACCTGGGCGTCAACCCGTCACTGACCATCACGGCACAGGCCGAGCGGGCGATGTCGTTCTGGCCCAACAAGGGCGAGGACGACCCGCGGCCGGCGCAGGGCGAGGCGTACCGGCGGCTGTCGGCGGTGCCGCCGCGGACCCCGGTGGTGCCGGAGAAGTCCTTCGCCGCACTGAAGCTGCCGTTCCTCGGGATGCCGACGGTGCCGCCGAGGGCGGACGCCCCGACGCCCGAGGTCACCATGCCGAAGCCGGCCGCCCCTGCGGACCCGGTGGGCCCGGCGGACCCGCCGGCTGCGGTGGAGGCCGCGGGGAGCACCGAGTAGCCGTGGAGACTGGGGGAACCACCGCGTAGGCGGAGGTAGGTGGAGCGGTCCTGACCGCTCTGCCGCGGCTCCGCAGCACACCCCTCAGACTGGGGCCGTGGGTGGCGGCCCCGTCGGCCGGCTCCGGGCGTCCCCGGAGCCGGCCGCTTTTTGTTGGGTGACCGGGCTGCTGTCCCCTGCCGTCCGGTCACGACCCTGGAGCGACGGTCCCACGGCGCACGGCATGGTGATCCGTACGCCTCGCCGCTCCAGCAAGCCACGCGTGGTTTTCTCGGGAGCCGTGCCTGGCCGGCACGGACAACCGGGTAAACGAAGCGCGCGGGCGGACGGTCACGGTCCCGGACGGGTGACGGTGTGCGCGCGGGGCGGGGCGGCGCGGGGCGGGGGCGAGGCGAGGACGCGGCGGTTCTTGGCGGGGCGGCGGCCCGGGGCGGTTGTGGTCCCGGGGCCGCCCCGCCCTGGCCGGGGTGAGGCGAACGCAGGTGTGCGTGCGCGTGCGGGCGGGGGCGCGGCGCGGGTGCGCGTGTGGGTGCGGCTTCAGACGCGGCCGCGGCTGAGTTCCAGGATGGTCATCGCCAGGGACGTGCCCGGGCGGCCCAGCGCGTCGCGGTAGCGGGAGAGGACCTCCATCTCACGCGACAGGTTCACTCGGCGTCCGCCCGCGGAGATCCGGGTCTGCTGGATGACGGCCGAGACGGCCATACGTTCCTGCACCAGCCCCAGGATGTGATCGTCCAGCGCGTCGATCCGCGACCGGGCGTCGGCGATGACGGCGGCCGGATCGATCGCGGAGCCGGCGGCAGGGGCGACGGCCGGGACGACGGCCGTAACGGTCGTCGTGGACGCCGGGCTGTCCGTGGAAGCGGTCGACGGGCCGGACGTGCGCGTGGTGGTGGGGCTGATGCTCATGGGGGTCTCCTCCGTCTGCTGCGGTGAGGCCCCGGCGCCGGTCGGGTCCGGGAAACGACAGGCGCCCCGGGCCTTGCCGGCCCGGGGCGCCTGGGAAGTCGCTCTGCGGTTATCCGCGGTGAGCAACACGACCATGGCAGCCGGCGGGCCGGGTGCCATAGGTAAACGCGAAGCTCGAGTATGCGGACATGCGGCAAGTATGGACCGCGGACGCGAGTCGTCTCCACCGGGGTTCGCATCGTGAGACCCGGAGTTCACGGCCGCGCCGCCTGCCCGACTCAGCCCGCGAGGTGGGCGCCCCCACCCCGGCCGTCACCGGTATCGCCACTGCTGCCGCTGCCGCTGCCGCTGCCGCCGTCGTCCGCGGCGGGGCCGCGCCGGCCGTGGGCGTCCCGTCGTGCGCCGCGGATGAGGTGGACGGTGAGCCCGGCCACGGCGGCGAAGAAGAACCCGACGGTGACCAGGGGGATCGCCGCGAACCACGGAACCTCCCACTCCCCGGCGGCGTCGCCCGTGTAGAGCACACCGGCGGTGACCAGGACCAGGCCCGATATGCAGCGCCCCGGCTGGAACTCATGACGCCACACGGGTCACCTCCACGCTCCCGGCGCCGACCTCGAGCCACAGATCGAGCGTCCCCGCCTTCCCGTCCCGCCTGCTGTCCTCGGTGCTGCTCCGCTCCCCGCCGCTCTGCGCGGGCAGCGTGTACTCCTCGAGCAGCTCGCCTCCAGGGCCGGTGTCCTTGCCGACGGCTGCCGGCGAGTGGATGTCGCCCACGCCCACCTCGACCCTCGCCCGAACCGTCACGTCGTCCGGGACGACCACTTCGAGGCGTCCGGCGCCCAACTCGACCCGCACCGGCACCGTCCGTCCGTCCTTCACCGGCAGCTCCGTCAGGTCCAGCCGGGCCAGGCCCGCTCCCAGCTGGTAATTCTCGCGGACCTCGGCGGTGTTGTGGGGCTGCCACTCCACGCGTATCCAGTCCGCGTCGGCGTCCGGCGGGAGGGCTGCGGTCACCGTGAGCAGGCCGGCGGTGACCAGGCTCCAGAAGATCGTCCCCACGCCCGTCCGGCCCAGGAAGGAACTGACGACCAAGCCGGCGCCGAAGACGAGCAGTGCGCAGGCCAGGCCCTGTTGCAGGGCGGTCACCGGCGCCTCGTCGGACCAGGTGAGACCGGTGGCCAGAGAACCCGCCACCACGGCCAGCAGGAACGTCGTCCCCCCGAGGGAACGGGGGCGAACCTTGCTGCGGCCGGCCCCTTCCTTGCTCCGGCCGCTCCCCTCCTCCTCCGGGCGGGCCGTGCGGTCCTCGGTGGCGGTCGCGGCACTGCGGGAGACGGCGAAGGCCGCCGCGAGGTCGCGGTCGGAAGCCTTCCCCAGGTCCCAGGGGCCCCAGAGGTAGCCCGTGCCCCCGACGTAGGTGCCGTCCTTGACGATCGGCTCCCGCCACCAGGAGGGGAGGGAGGCCGCGACCGGGGGAGCCTGCGCCTCCGGCGGGGCGTCCGCGGCCGCCTGGGCGGCCAGCGGGTCGGGCCCCGGGGCGGTCCTGCGGCGGGACCAGTAGCCCGCGCCGGCCAGCAGCAGGGAGAGGACCGCACCGAAGGTCAGCAGCCCTCCGTTGCGGAGCATGGAGAGGAACACCCCGCAGCCCACCAGCGCGAACAGCACGGAGGCCAGCGCGGGGCCGTCCACCCGTCCGGTGAGCAGACGGCGGATCTCGTTCTCCTCCTCGTCCTCGTAGGGGACCAGGAGCCAGGCGAAGCCGTAGAAGGCCAGACCGATCCCGCCGGTGGCCGAGAGCACCGCGAGGGTGATCCGGAAGATCACCGGGTCCATGTCGCAGTGCCGCCCCAGGCCCGCGCAGACACCGCCCAGCACTTTGTGGCGGCGGTCCCGGCGCAGCGGCCGCGGCTCCTGCTCGGGTGGCCCGGCATCGGTCGCGGACGCACCGGGACGCCGCTCCGCGTCCGGGGACGCGGCTGCCGGCGCGTGGTGGTGATCCGTCATGTGTTCATGGTGACGGGCGGGACGGCTTCGTGGGAGCGGGAACGACCCTGGGAGAACCCTGAAATCGCCCCCGGACCGGTGCAGGGGGAACTGTTCGAGGCACGCCGTGGACCGGATCAGGGACGTCTCGGGGGTGGACCCTGATGACCTCGGGGCCGCGCCGTGTGACGATCAGGGCATGCCGGAAGCCGCAGCAGTACTCGACGAACCGCGGCCGCCGCGCAAGCTCTACCGCAGCGGCGACGGACGCTGGCTGGGGGGCGTGGCGCGGGGGCTCGCCGGGCACCTCGGGCTGCCCGTGGCGTGGGTCCGTCTGGCCTTCGTGGGCCTGTTCGTGGCGCAGGGGATGGGCGCGCTGCTGTACGCGGCCTTCTGGTTCTTCGTGCCGCTGGGCGTCGGTGGTGTCGGTGGCCTCGGCGGCCCGGGCGGCACGGATGTCAGGGGCGGCGCGGACAGCGGGAAGCCGCGGGGCGCGTCGGCGCCGGGAGCTTCCTCGCCCCGCCGTCTGGCCCCGCGGAAGCCCGACCGGGGCCAGCTGGTCGCGCTCCTCCTGATGGTCGTGGTCGCCCTGGTCTTCGTGGGCAGCGTGGATCTGGGCGGTGGCGCCCGGGCCTACCTGTGGCCCGCGGTGCTGGTCGGCGCCGGCGTCGCCCTGGTGTGGCGTCAGGCGGACAACGCGCGGCGGGCCCGCTGGGTCGAGGTGGGCCGCCGGCGGCGGACGGTGACGCTCGCCCGCGCGGCGGCCGGAGTCCTGCTGGTGACGGCCGGCGTCTCGGGGATGTTCGTGCTGCAGGGGTCGGCCGCCCACCTCGGCTCGGTGCTGCAGGCCGCGCTGGCCGTCCTGGTCGGGGTGGCGCTGCTCGCCGGTCCCTATCTGGTGCGGATGACGCAGGACCTCTCCGCGGAGCGCCTGATGCGCATCCGGGCCCAGGAGCGCGCCGAGGTGGCGGCCCACGTGCACGACTCGGTCCTGCACACGCTGACGCTGATCCAGCGCAACGCCGACAGCCCGGGCGAGGTTCGCCGGCTGGCCCGTGCCCAGGAGCGCGAGCTGCGCGCCTGGCTGTACCGGCCGGAGGGCTCGGGCAAGGACGAGGAGGCGGAGCCGGAGACGCTCGCCGAGGCGGTCCGCGGCGCCGCCGCGGAGGTGGAGGACAACCACGGGGTCCCGCTGGAGGTCGTGGTCGTCGGCGACTGCCCGCTCGACGAGAAACTGGGCGCGCAGATCCAGGCCGCCCGGGAAGCCATGGTGAACGCCGCCAAGTACGGTGGCGACGGCGGGCCCGTACAGGTCTACGCCGAGGTGGAGGGGAGGACGGTCTTCGTGTCCGTCCGCGACCGAGGCCCCGGCTTCGACCTCGACGCGATACCCGCCGACCGGATGGGCGTCCGGGAGTCGATCATCGGCCGGATGGAACGCAACGGCGGAACGGCCCGGGTTCGGGCCGCGCCCGACGGAGGGACCGAGGTCGAACTGGAGATGGAGAGGGCGGAGAAGACGTCATGAGCGAGGCGACCGGAGCCGGCGGAGCAGAGGGCACGGCCGACGGGGCGGCGGGGGGCGGCGGGGAGCAGGGCGGCGCGCCGGACACCGGGCGCCGGGTGAGGGTCGTGCTCGTCGACGACCACCGCATGTTCCGCACGGGGGTGCGCGCCGAGATCGGCGAGACGGAGCGCACCGGTGTGGAGGTGGTGGGCGAGGCCGCCGACGTCGACCAGGCCGTCGAGGTGATCACCGCCACCCGGCCCGAGGTGGTCCTGCTCGACGTCCATCTGCCCGGTGGCGGCGGTGTCGAGGTGCTGCGCCGGTGCGCGGGGCTGGCGGCCGACGCCGAGCGTCCGGTGCGGTTCCTGGCCCTGTCGGTCTCCGACGCCGCGGAGGACGTGATCGGCGTCATCCGCGGCGGCGCCCGTGGCTACGTCACCAAGACGATCACCGGGTCCGACCTGGTCGCCTCGATCTTCCGGGTCCAGGAGGGCGACGCCGTCTTCTCCCCCCGGCTGGCGGGCTTCGTCCTCGACGCCTTCGCCTCGACGGACGCCCCGCCGGTCGACGAGGACCTGGACCGCCTCACCCAGCGGGAACGGGAGGTGCTCCGGCTGATCGCCCGCGGGTACGCCTACAAGGAGATCGCCAAGCAGCTCTTCATCTCGGTGAAGACGGTGGAGTCCCACGTGTCGGCGGTGCTCCGCAAGCTCCAGCTGTCCAACCGGCACGAGCTGACCCGCTGGGCCACGGCGCGACGACTGGTGTGAGGGGCCCGGCCCGGCCGTCACCTCGGCCCGGCCGTCACCCGGCCGCCCCGCTCACACCACCCGGGTCGCTCCCGCGAACGGCATCTCGTCGACCGGGGCGATGCGCACCGGGGCCGAGGGGTTGGGGGCGTGGATCATCTTGCCGTCGCCGATGTACATGCCCACGTGGGTGACCCCCGGGTAGAAGAACACCAGGTCGCCGGGGCGGAGCTGGGACCGGGTGACGCGCTGTCCGGCGCCGATCTGCGCGTAGGTGGTGCGCGGGATCGAGACGCCGGCGGAGCGGTAGGCGGCCTGGACGAGGCCTGAGCAGTCGAAGGCGTTGGGGCCGGTGGCCCCCCACACGTATGGGCTGCCGAGCTTCCGCTGGGCGTAGGCGATGGCTGCCGCGGTGCGCGAGTTGGGCGCGGCGATCCTGCCGCCCGAACCGCCGGAGGTCTGCCGGCCGGTGGCCGCGGAGCCGTTTCCGGTGCCGGCACCGGTTCCGACAGCGGTTCCGTTGCCGTTCTGCCGGGACGGGCCTTCGGCGGTGCCGCCGCCGGTCCGGGCGGCCAGGCGCCGGCGCTCCTCGGCGGTGAGCTGGGAGAGCAGGCGGCGGGCCTTGGTCAGTTTCGTGGTGACGGTCTTCTTGTGTCGTTCCGCCCGTTCCTGCTGGTCCCGCAGCTTCTCCAGTTCGGTCCGGGCCTCCTCGCGCACCTCGTCCAGCTCGTGGATCTGCCGGGAGACGGAGGCGATCTCGGTGGCCTGGAGGGCGCCGGCTCGCTCGGCCATCCCGGCGTCCCGCAGGAAGCGGTCCGGGTCCGAGGAGAGCGCCAGCTGCATCGTGGGGCCGAGCCCGTTGCCCGAGCGGTACTGAGCGGCGGCGGCCGACCCCAGTGACTCGCGGGCGGCGTTGAGGTCCTCGGTGCGGCGGGCCGCCTCGTCCTGCAGCTTGTCGACGCGCCGTTCGGCGACCTGGGTCCGCTCCTTCGCACCGTTGTACTTCTCGGTGGCCGCCTCGGCCTCCCGGTAGAGCCGGTCGACCTCCTCGCGCACCTGCTCCGGCGTCGGCTTCGGCGCCGCGTGTCCGATTCCGTCCAGTCCCGCCGACGCGGCCGCACCCGCGAGAACCGCGGTGAGCAGGGTACGTGCCCTGCTGCCGCTCCGCTTGTGCTGTGGGGGTTTGCGGTGCGCTGCCACGTCGAGTCCATGTCCTTCCGTACGTCCCGTCCCCGGGCGGGACGGTCACGCATCCGGCGGCGACCCGCACAGGGGAGGCGGGCCGCCGCCGGAGCCTTCGATGCGGTGTCCGACGCCGTCCCGGTCAGGACGACGGAGGGGGAGTCGGGCACCTGGAGGAGGACGCTAATCCGGTACGTCACCGTCCGGTAACGGTTTGTACGCAGATGAATGCAAAGAGTCACGATGATGTGCGGAGGTGACGAGCCCAGGTTCGATCTTGGTAAATCCGTGGGGCGGGATGACCGAATGCATACTTATGGGGCGGATGTGACGGACGGGGTGCTACGGGCGGCCCGCCGCCGAGGCCCTCGACGGCGGTGGCTAGGCTCCCCGCCATGGACGTTCTCCTGCACATATTCGTCGGTCTTCACATCATCGGAATCGCCGCGCTTCTCGGCGGCTTCTTCCACCAGATGAAGGCCATCGGTCAGGGCACCGCCCGCTTCACCCCGGGCATGCTGCACGGCGCCCTCACCATGCTGGTCACCGGCATCGTGCTGGTCGGCCTCAACGAGGCCCAGGGCGGCTCGGTCAACCACATCAAGATCGGCATCAAGCTGCTGCTGCTGATCGTGATCCTCGGCCTGGTCTACGTGAAGCGGGACGAGGAGCGGGTGGACAAGGGGCAGTTCGCCCTGGTGGGCGCGTTGACCATGGTGAACATCTTCATCGCGGTGCTGTGGACGTGATCCGGCGCCGATGACGCCGGTGACGCCGGTGAGGCAGGTACGCGGACGGCCCGCACGCATCGAGCGTG